>JADCHX010000002.1:300000-578176 GCA_020248265.1 Rhodocyclaceae bacterium | reverse complement strand
GCAACGAGACCAGTTTCAGGCGTTTGAGGCAGCAAGAGGGCAAAAAGGCCCGCTCAGCGGACTCGATCACACCTTCCAGATTGGTTATCGACGACTTCACGAATCCCGACTTACTATGGGTGGGGGTTTTTCAACGAACTGTTAATTCTTTCTCACAAAATGCCGGTCATGCTCCTCGGTATATCGGAACCAGTGTTTGGCGTCTCGGCATCGGGGGTCATTGAAGCAGTGGGGCTGGACGCCCAAGGGAGGTCACGCGCTGCTGATGGGGATGCGAAAGAAATCCATGGGTAAACGAAGAGTCCGAATGCGACAGGTGCTCAGATGCATGCGATTCGGTGACCCCAGGGTGCCCTTGCTCTTGGCCACTGGCACCTCAGGCACGGTGACCCTCGCCAACACCCGGCGCACGATCTTTCGCGACGGATTCAGCGCGATCGCCCCGATGGACACCAATCGCGACGGGCGTATCGATGCGGCCGGCGGGGCGGTGGCCGGCTGGTCGATCCGCCGCGATCTGGATGGCGATGGGGTGATCGGCGCGAACGAGACGCGGCTTGCGCAGGCGAGCGACCTGCGCATCTGGCGCGACCTTAAGATCACCCAACTTCGTCGAAGCCGCAAAGCTCCAACGATCGCCCGTAGCGAGCACCCTGTCCCGCAAAATGCGTTCTCTTGGAGATGCGTGCGCCCAGTCTCGATACTCGTTGGCGAACGGACGGCGCACAGTGGCTAGACTTCTTCATGACCTCCGTTCGCCCGCGCATGTAACGTACGCGATTCTTGTGGGTGCACTATGGTTTGGCTGGAAGCCATTAGTGACAGTGGCGGCAACGTACTGCGAGCAGTTGACCCTCGCGTGCGATGGGCTTGGACGCGGGAACGCTCTGGCGACGAACGTGCTTCTAGGCCAAACGCTGCTCGCACTCAGCGTGCTGATACTCGGCGTTTTCTCAATCAGGCGCGCGCATACACCTGTTGAGTCTCTGCAAAAGAATCCTGCACTCGGTCAAGCGAATAACCCTATTCTCGGAACGATCTACATCGGTGGCACGGCGGCGGTGATGCTTGCCGGCTGCGCCTTTATCTGGTGGTCGGTGTTCGTTTGGGCGCAGGAGGACATTCTCAATAGACCACTGCGTTACGCAGCGTCAGCAATGGCCTGTTACATAGTCGGCGGTGTTGTGGTTGATCACGTGTGCTTTATAGGATCGCTGTTTAGTCGAAAACTACTGAAGTAGCGTTCTGCGAAGATATGACTATGGGTGCTTACGGTGCCGGCACCGTATGGATGTTGCGGGTCGGATCTACGTCCGGCATTCAAAGTGTTAAGTCGAGCGCAGGAAGCCCTTGTTTCCCGTTGGCCACTCAGTGTTTTCTGCCTTGAAGGTGACTCGCATGAAAGTAGGACGGATTCTCCTCTGCCGCGTCGTACACGCCTTCCTGGCTTTCGGAATCGTTCTAACTTTCTTGCCGGCCTTCAGCATTGGTATTCCTGAAGATCAGCGGCCGATGTACGGCGCTGCAGCCTTTGGCGCAGGTGCCTTCGCATACTCTGCGCAAAAGGCCTCGGATTTATGAAGCGCACAGGCCGCGCGTGTGGCGGCTCATCGCGATCGGGGTCGCGCTGGGTCTCTTGCTGACGATAGTGGGCGGACGCATTTTCGGAGTCGACTTGTGGACGCTTGTGAAACTTGGGCGGGCCGCATCGATTGTTGCTGGGTCAATCGTGCACGCATCCTCGTACACAAGAGCGGCTTGGCGCCCACTTTCGACATCCGAGGTCGATGAAGTATTCGGGTTTCCGATGACCGGGTACGGTCGCCACGGAACCTTCAGCGGAGTCGTGTTCGACCGTGCGGCCGAAGCGCTGGGCCACACGGATTTCGCGATCGGTGCGCAGGCTTTGCAGCGGAACCTCACGGCCGGTACGGGGGCGACGATGGGGTAGGGGCAGGCGCCCGGCTCCTCTCGACGCCGCACTCTGCAGCGGGCTTCGCGCTCGCGAGGAAATCAGTCTGCGAGTGCCGGGAGGGGGAATCGAACCCCCACGATGTCACCACCGCCGGATTTTGAGTCCGGTGCGTCTACCAGTTCCGCCATCCCGGCAAGGGAAGCCCTCGATTATCGCCGAGCGGTGACGTTTGCGGCAATGCTCGCGAAAGACGGCCGATGGGCCTGGTCGACATCGGGCAGCGGCGCCCGCTCTGTGGTACACCCGCGACGATGCGACTCTCCGATTTCGACTACCCGCTCCCGCCGGAGCTGATTGCCCAGACGCCGCCCGAGACCCGGGCCGGCAGCCGCCTGCTGTGCGTCGGCAGCGATGAACCGGCCATACAGGACCGCTGGTTTGCCGACCTTCCGTCCCTGCTCGAGCCCGGCGACCTGCTGGTCTTCAACGACACGCGCGTGATCAAGGCGCGCCTGTTCGGCAGCAAGGCGACCGGGGGCCGGGTGGAGGTCCTGGTCGAGCGGGTGCTGTCGGACGGGCAGGCGCTGGTGCACCTGCGGGCGAGCAAGTCGCCGAAGCCGGGGATGGTGATCCTGTTCGGCGACGATGCCGATCCGGTGGCCGCGACCATGGTCGAGCGGCGCGGTGCGCTGTTCCTGCTGTCGTTCGCGCCGGGGCATCGTGTGCTGGACGTGCTCGAGCGGCACGGCGAGGTGCCGCTGCCGCCGTACATCGAACGCAAGCCTGAACTGCTGGACGCTTCGCGCTACCAGACGGTGTTCGCGCGCGAACCGGGCGCGGTGGCTGCCTCGACCGCCGGGCTGCACTTCGATGCGCCGCTGCTCGAGGCGCTCGAGGCGCGCGGGGTGGGGCGGGCTTTCCTCACGCTGCATATCGGGGCAGGGACGTTCCAGCCGGTGCGCGACGACGATCTGTCGAAGCATGTGATGCACCACGAGGCGTGGTCGCTGCCGCAGGCAACCGTCGATGCCATCGCCGCGACGCAGGCGGCGGGTGGGCGGGTGGTGGCCGTCGGCACGACGGTCGTGCGCACGCTCGAGACGGTCGCCTCGCGTTCGCCCGACGGGACGCTCTCGGCGTCGAGCGGCGAGACCGATCTGTTCATCACGCCGGGGTTCCGCTTCCGGGTGGTCGACCGGATGATCACCAACTTCCACCTGCCCAGGTCGACGCTGCTGATGCTGGTGTCGGCGTTCTCGGGTGTCGAGCCGATCCGCCAGGCCTACCGGCATGCCGTCGAGCAGCGCTACCGTTTCTTCAGCTACGGCGATGCGATGCTGTTGTCGCGCGCGTCGCCCGGACGTGCGATTGGCTTGAACGGACTGACGCAGGCGTGATTTCTGCCGCTGTGTTACACCCCGGGACCATGAGCCGAGCGTCCCGCGCCTGCGCGTGGATCACTGAACGGATGGACCGATCGATGGATGCAGCGATGGCAGCGATGGCAGTGGCGGCACGGCATACGGGGCACGCCCCATGGGCCTGACTTTCGAGGTGCGGGCAACCGACGGCGCAGCCCGGCTGGGGCGCCTGACGCTGCCGCATGGCGCGGTCGACACCCCGGCCTTCATGCCGGTGGGTACCTACGGCACGGTCAAGGCCATGGCGCCGCGCGAGATCGTCGAGATCGGTGCGCAGATCGTGCTCAGCAACACCTTCCACCTGTGGCTGCGGCCCGGGCTGGACGTGATCGCCGACCATGGCGGGCTGCACGGCTTCATGCAGTGGCGTGGGCCGATCCTGACCGACTCCGGCGGCTTCCAGGTCTACAGCCTGGGCGAGATGCGCAAGATCACGGAGGAGGGCGTGAAGTTCCGCTCGCCGGTCAACGGCGACCCCTGCTTCCTCACCCCGGAAGTGTCGATGCAGATACAGAAGGTGCTCAACTCCGACATCGTCATGTGCTTCGACGACTGCACCGCCTTTCCGGCCACCGAGGCGCAGGCGGCGCTGTCGATGGAGATGTCGCTGCGCTGGGCGGAACGCTGCCGGCGCGAACACCGTGAGGTGCTTGGCAACACCAATGCCCTGTTCGGCATCGTCCAGGGCGGCATGCATGAGCACCTGCGCGACCGCTCGCTCGACGCGCTGGCCCGGCTCGACTTCGACGGCTATGCGATCGGCGGGCTGTCGGTCGGCGAGCCGAAGGAGGACATGATGCGCATCCTGCGTCATGTGGCGCCGAAACTGCCGGCGGACCGGCCGCGCTACCTGATGGGCGTCGGTACCCCGTCGGACATCATCGAGGCGGTGCGCCGCGGCGTCGACATGTTCGACTGCGTGCTGCCCACGCGCAATGCGCGCAATGGCTGGCTCTACACGCGGCAGGGCACGGTCAAGCTGCGCAATGCGCAGTACCAGCGCGACCTGCGCCCGGTGGACGAGAGCTGCGACTGCTACACCTGCCGCAACTTCACCCGGGCCTATCTGCATCATCTGCAACGTGCGAACGAGATTCTCGGGGCGCACCTGAACACGTTGCACAACCTGCATGCCTACCAGGTGCTGCTGCGCGAACTGCGCGCGGCCATCGCCGCCGGTACGCTGGACCGCTTCGAGTGGGGCGGGGCGGCTGCCAGCCGCCCGGAAAGTCCGGCCGACGACCCGTTGAGCAGCAACGAACAATGATAAAATCAACGGCTTACGAACCGGCAGGGCCGGCCGTCATCACAACAGAGGAGTTCCAAGGGTGTTGATCAGCAACGCGTGGGCGCAAGGCGCCGCCGGTACCGGCCAGATGGATATCCTGAGCCTGATGCCGATCATCCTGATGTTCGTGGTTCTGTACTTCCTGCTGATCCGGCCCCAGCTCAAGCGGGCCAAGGAGCATCGCACCATGGTGGCCGCGCTCGCCAAGGGCGACGAGATCGTCACCGGTGGCGGAGAACTCGGCCGTATCACCAAGGTCGGCGAGAACTACCTGACGATCGAAATCGCCCCGGGCGTGGAGATCCTCATGCAGAAGCCGGCCGTGCAGACGGTGCTTCCGAAGGGCACGATCAAGGCAGCGCAAGACGGCTGACGTCCCACCGGGGCTTGCCTGAGCCGGGCGGCGGTGGCGTTGGCCACCTCCGCCGGGCTGGCTGCTTCCCGTCCGTACCACCGTCCGCACCCTCATCGCCCGCGGCAAGGAACACCGAGCATGAATCGCTACCCGTTGTGGAAGTACGTGATCATCGCCGTCGCGATGATCGTCTCGACGATCTACACGCTGCCGAATTTCTTCGGCGAGGTGCCTGCGCTGCAGGTCTCGCCGGTGCGCGCGACGCTGAAGGCCGACATTGCGCTGCAGACGCGTGCATCCGAGGCACTGACGGCGGCGAACATCGCGCCGGTGGCCTCCGTTCTCGACGGTGGCAGCCTGCGCATGCGATTTGCCGACACCGACATCCAGCTGCGGGCGAAAGACATCGTGGAGAAGGCCGTGGGCGACGGCTACATCGTCGCACTGAACCTGGTGTCGAATTCGCCGGCCTGGCTCACCAGCCTGCGGGCGTTGCCGATGTATCTCGGTCTCGACCTGCGCGGCGGCGTGCACTTCCTGCTGCAGATCGACATGAAGGCAGCCCTCAACAAGAAGGTCGAGGGCTACGTGAACGAGCTGCGCACCACGCTGCGCGAACAGAAGCTCGCCTCGGCGGGCATCACGCGCGAGGGCATGAACGTGGTGGTGCGCTTCCGTGACGCGGCGTCGCGCGAGAAGGCTTCGGTGGCGATCACCAAGGCTTCGCCCGACCTGTCGCTGCGCGAGGTGGAGGAGGGCGGCGAGTTCCGGCTGGTGGCGTCGGTGCGTCCCGAGGCGATCAAGCGCTCCCAGGAGTTCGCGCTCCAGCAGAACGTCACCACGCTGCGCAATCGCGTGAACGAACTCGGCGTCGCCGAACCGGTGATCCAGCAGCAGGGTGCCGACCGCATCGTCGTGCAGTTGCCCGGCGTGCAGGACACCGCCAAGGCGAAAGAGCTGCTCGGGCGCACCGCGGCGCTCGAGGTACGGATGGTCGCCGAAGACCTGAGCGACGTGTCGAGCCTCCAGGCGGGTGCCGCCGGCAACCCGCCGTTCGGCACCGAGTACTTCACCGAGCGTAACGGCGGCGGATTGCTCGTGCGGCGCACGGCGGTGCTGACCGGCGAGCGCATCACCGATGCCCAGCCCGGCTTCGACGGCCAGACTGGCGAGCCAGCGGTACACATCACGCTCGACGGCCAGGGCTCGCGAATCTTCCAGCAGGTGACGCGCGAGAACGTGAACAAGCGCATGGCCATCCTGCTGATCGAGAAGGGCAAGGCCGAGGTGGTCACCGCTCCGGTGATCCGCACCGAGATCGGTGGCGGCCGCGTGCAGATCAGCGGCCGGATGACCACGGCCGAGGCGCGCGACACGGCGCTGCTGCTGCGCGCCGGCGCGCTGGCCGCGCCGATGGAGATCATCGAAGAGCGCACCGTCGGCCCGAGCCTGGGTGCGGACAATATCGCCAAGGGCGTGAACTCGACGCTGGTCGGCATGCTGCTGGTCACGGTGTTCATGTGCATCTACTACCGGTTCTTCGGCGTGATCTCCGTGGTCGCGCTGCTGGCGAACATGCTGCTGCTGGTGGCGATCCTCTCGATCTTGCAGGCGACGCTGACGCTGCCCGGCATCGCAGGCATCGCGCTCACCCTGGGCATGGCGATCGATGCCAACGTGCTGATCAACGAGCGCATACGCGAGGAACTGCGCAACGGCTCCACGCCGCAGGCGGCGATCCATGCCGGCTACGACCGCGCGTTCGACACCATCCTGGACGCCAACATCACCACGCTGATCGCCGGCTTCGCGCTGTTCTGGCTCGGGTCGGGGCCGATCCGCGGCTTCGCGGTCACGCTGTGCATCGGCATCTTCACCACCATGTTCAGCGCGGTGCTGGTCTCGCGTGCACTGGTCAACCTCAGCTACGGCCGGCAGCGCAAGGTCGAGAGCCTCTCCGTCTAGTCGCGAACGGACACCAGGAACCACCATGTTTGAAGTCTACAAGGTCACCCGCGCGCTGCCGTTCATGGCGAACGCAAAGCCGTGGTTCTCCATATCGGTGATAGCGGTGCTCATTGCCGTCGCCGGCCTGGCCTTCCGCGGCCTGAACCTCGGCATCGACTTCACCGGGGGCACGGTGATCGAGGTCACCTATCCCGAGCCGATCGAGGTGAACACGGTTCGCGAAAAGCTCACGACCGTGAACATGTCGGACGCGATCGTGCAGAACTTCGGCACCGCGCGCGACGTGCTGATCCGCATCCCGGTGAAGCCGGAGGCGACCAGCGCGCAGGTCTCCGAGGTGGTGCTCAAGGCCCTGCGCGAGCGCGAGCCGAAGGTCGAGATGAAGCGGGTCGAGTTCGTCGGCCCGCAGGTGGGCAGCGAACTGCTCTACGACGGCCTGCTGGCACTGATCGTGGTCACGCTGGGCATCATGGGTTACCTGGCGGTACGCTTCGAGTGGAAGTTCGCCGTCGGGGCCATTACGGCGACCGCGCACGACGTTTTGATCATCTTCGGCATGTTCGCGATCTTCCAGTGGAACTTTGACCTGACCGCGTTGGCCGCGGTGCTGGCGGTGCTCGGCTATTCCGTGAATGACACCGTGGTGGTGTTCGACCGCATCCGCGAGAACTTCCGCAAGATGCGCCGCGCCACGGTGCCCGAGATCATGGACGACGCCATCACCGCGACCCTGTCGCGTACCATCCTCACCGGCGGCTCGACCATGCTGATGGTGCTGGCGATGCTCTTCTTCGGCGGCGACGTGCTGTACTTCTTTGCGCTGGCGCTGACCATCGGCATCGTGGTCGGCATCTACTCGTCGATCTTCGTGGCGAGTGCGGTCACCATGTGGCTGGGTATTTCCCGCGAGGACTTCATCAAGCCCGAGAAGAAGCCGCAGGACGCGCAGGTCTGACCGCCTGGCGCTGGCGATGGACACCCTGATCGCGCTCGGGCTGCAGGTCTTCGACATCCTGCTGCACCTGGACGACTACCTGGCGTGGGTGGTCGAGCACTACGGCGCCTGGATCTACGCGGTGCTGTTCCTGATCATCTTCTGCGAGACCGGGCTGGTCGTCACGCCATTCCTGCCCGGGGACTCCCTGCTGTTCGTCGCCGGCGCCATCGCCGCGGCCGGCGGCATGAACGTGCACCTGATGGTGGGGCTGCTGATCGTGGCCGCCATCCTGGGCGACGCCGTCAACTACCACATCGGCCGCTGGGCCGGGCCGAAGGTGTTCCGGGGCGAGCCGTGGCGGGGCGAGCGTTTCTTCAAGGCCGAGTACCTGCAGAAGACCCAGTCGTTCTACGATCGCTACGGCGGCAAGACCATCATCATCGCGCGCTTCATCCCGATCGTGCGCACCTATGCGCCGTTCATCGCCGGGGTGGCGAAGATGCCGTACCCGCGCTTCGCGCTGTACAACGTCAGCGGCGGCGTGCTTTGGGTCGTCTCGCTGAGCTACGCCGGGTTCCTGTTCGGAAACATTCCCTTGATCAAGGACAACCTGACGCTGGTGATCCTGGCGATCATCTTCCTGTCCATCCTGCCCGCGATCATCGAGGTGATGCGGGCGCGGACGGGCAAGGCGCCGTCGTCGGCCTGAGGGTGTCGTTCAGACCAGCCGGGCGAGTTCCGCTGCCTTGCCGATGTAGGACGACGGGGTCAGCGCAAGGAGCCGCGCCTTCGCGTCTTCGGGCAGCGCCAGCGTGCGCACGAAGCCGCGCAGGTCGGCCTCCGTCATGTGGCCCTTGCCCCGGGTGAGCGCCTTCAGCTGTTCGTAGGGCTCGGGTAGCCCGTAGCGGCGCATCACCGTCTGGATCGGCTCGGCCAGCACTTCCCAGGCATCGTCGAGGTCGCGGGCGAGTGCCGCCGGGTTCGCAGCCAGCTTGTTCAGGCCGCGCAGGCAGGAGTCGAAGGCCAGCAGGGTGTGGCCGAAGGCCACGCCGAGGTTGCGCAGCGCGGTCGAGTCGGTGAGGTCGCGCTGCCAGCGCGAGACCGGCAGCTTCTCCGACAGGTGGCGCAGCATCGCGTTCGCGATGCCGAGGTTGCCTTCGGAGTTCTCGAAGTCGATCGGGTTCACCTTGTGCGGCATGGTCGACGAGCCCACTTCGCCTTCCTTGACCTTCTGGGTGAAGTAGCCAAGCGAGATGTAGCCCCAGATGTCACGGTTCAGGTCGACCAGGATGGTGTTCGCGCGGGCGAAGGCATCGAGCAGTTCCGCCAGCGCATCGTGCGGTTCGATCTGCGTGGTGTAGGGGTTCAACTCCAGGCCCAGCCGTTCGACGAAGTCGTGGGCGAACTTCTCCCAGTCGAAGTCGGGGTAGGCAACCCGGTGCGCGTTGTAGTTGCCCACCGCGCCGTTGATCTTGCCGGTGACGCGGATATGGATGATGCGGTCGCGCGCGGTGCGCAGCCGCCAGGCAAAGTTCGCCATCTCCTTGCCGAGCGTGGTCGGCGAGGCGGGCTGGCCGTGGGTGCGCGAGAGCATCGGCAGGTCGGCGTGCTCATGGGCGAGATCGCGCAGTCGGCAGGCGAGCCGGTTGAGCATCGGCAGCATCACGTCTTCGCGCGCACCGCGCACCATCAGTGCATAGGACAGGTTGTTGATGTCCTCCGAGGTGCAGGCGAAGTGGATGAAGCCAGCGGCCTTCGCGATCGCCGGATAACCGGCAAAGCGCTCGCACAGCCAGTACTCGACTGCCTTCACGTCGTGGTTGGTGCGGGCCTCGATGTCCTTCACCGCCTTGGCATCGGCCACCGAGAAGCTACGTGCCGCTTCGTCGAGCGCCGCGATGGCTTCGGGGGGGAACGGCTCGACCTCGGTGAAGTGCGGCTCGGCTGCCAGTGCCTTCAGCCATTCGATCTCGACCAGCACGCGGTTGCGGATCAGCGCGTACTCGGAAAAATGCGACTGCAGCTGCTTCAGCCTGGCGGCGTAGCGTCCGTCCAGCGGCGACACTGCGGTCAGGGCCGTCAGCGCCGTCAGGGCAGACAGTGCATCGGCCGACGCGGCGGTCTGGGAAGCGGAGGCAGGAGAGGCGTTCGACATGTTCGGCTCGCAGATCCGGGCGCGCCGCGATGTGGCCACCCATGGGGGCAGGATCGTAGCACGCGACCGCAGGGCCGGCCCGCGGGGGCGCCCGGCTCGCCGGCGCCGCCAGCCACGATCAGCCGCCGCCCTGCGCCGCGGGCTGCTGCGCCGCCCACCATGCCCTGAGCACGCCCTGCGTGCCGCCCTGACGGATGATCTCCAGCGCGCGTTCGGGCAGGGGCTTGAATGCATGGCTGGTGCCGCGCGAGTGGTTGCAGAACGCACCACTGCGGAAATCGATCTCGACCTCGTCGCCGTCGTCGACCATCGCGGCGATGCCGGTGCAACCGGTCATGAAGGTGAAGCCAAGGCCGATCAGCGCGCGGTAGGTGTTGTAGGGCATCGATTCGCAGGCGAGTGCGAGCCCCATCGCCTTCATCGCTACATAGGCCTGGATGTGTGCCTTGCCCTTGCCGAAGTTGCGCCCGGCGATCACCAGGTCGCCGGGTTTCGCGTGCTGGTGGAAGTCGGGGCGGCTGCTCTCGAACAGGTGCGGGATCAGCACCTCGGGATCCATCACGCGCCGGATCACGTAGTCGAACGAGATCATCTGTGCGTCGTGCTCGACATCGTCGCCGAATCGATGGCAGGTGCCGCGGTAATGCCATTCGGTGGGGTTCATCGCGCCGCCTGCAGGTAGTGGCGCGGGTCGGCGATCGCGCCGGCGATGGCCGAGGCCGCGACGGTGGCCGGACTGCCGAGGTAGCACTTCGAATCCTTGGGCCCCATCCGGCCCGCGTGATTGGTCGCGGCGGTCGAGATCGACACCTCGCCGGAATCCATCAATCCCATGTTGCCGCCCGCGCATGGTCCGCAGCCGGCTGGCAGCACCAGGGCCCCGGCTTCGATGAACACGTCGGTGAGCCCTTGTTCGGACATCTTCCGGGCGCATTGGACGGTGCCTGGCACGACGAACAGGCGCGTGCCCGAGGCCACCCGTCGACCCTTCAGGATGCCGGCGGCGACCGCGAAGTCTTCGTACATGCCCGAGCCGCACGCCCCGATGTAGGCATGCTGCACCGGCAGCCCGGCCACCTCGGCGAGGTCGGCTGCATTGGAGGGGCTGCCCGGCAGCGCTACCTGGGGGCCGAGGGTGGAGAGGTCGAACGCGAACCCGGCCTCGAAGCGCGCATCCGGGTCGCTGAACACCGGCTCGAACGGTGCCCTGGCGCGTTGCCGGCACCAATCGAGGATGCGTGCCGACGGCGGCACGAACACACCCGCCACGCCGGCCTCGGTCGGTGTGTTGCACAGCGCGACCCGTTCATGCACATCGAGTGTGTCGAGCGCGTCTCCCGCCAGTTCGAGGTAGCGGTAGTCGATGTCGATCGCATCCGGCCCGTTGAGCAGCGCGTGCGTGATCCGGAAGCCTGCATCGCGGCAGGACACCCCGTGCTGCAGGCGCCCGGTGAGCGTCACCTTCACCGACGGCGGCACCGTCGTCCAGAGCGTGCCCATGGCGAGCACGCTCACCACCTCCGGACCGGCGCGCACCGGCACCGCGCCGATCGCACCGAAGTTCGAGCAGTGCATGTCGCTCGCGAACACGAACATGCCAGGGGTCACCAGGCCGTCCTCCATCGGGAAGATGTGCCCGTGGCCGCCCTTGCCGACGTCGTAGAAGCGCCCGACCTGCCAGTCGTGCGCGGTCCTGCGGATCGCCGTGCCGCGCGCCGCCGCGCGCGGGCTCAGGTAGAGCACCTCGTGGTCGGTGGCGAAGACGACGCGTTCCGGGTGCGTGATCCGGTCGATGCCCAGCGCATCGAGTTCGCGCCGCGCGCCCTCGACATGGCCATCGTGCACGAAGACGAGTTCGGGCTGCGGGTAGACCACATCCCACGGTTCCACGGTAGTGGTGCCGCTCGCCCGTGCGAGTACCTTCTCGACTGCCGTCATGCCCACGGGTGTGCGCGCTCCTGGATGCAGGCGGTGTTCATTCCTGGGGAATCTTCGCGCCGACGATCACCTTCGCCCACTTGTCCTTCTCGGACGCGATGAATCGCGCGAACTCGTCCGGCGTGTTGCCGACCACCTGGAAACCGTCCTCGGTCAGGCGCGAGCGAACCTCGGGCGACCCGAGTGCCTTCACGAACTCGGCATGCAGGCGGCGGATGATCTCGCCCGGCGTGCCGGCCGGGGCGAGCACGCCATGCCAGTTGATCACTTCGTAGCCTGGCAGGCTCTCGTTCATCGAGGCGAGCTTCGGTGCGTTCGGGATCGGCTTCGAGCCGGTGTGCGCGATGGCCCGCAGTTTTCCGGTGTTGACCAGCGGCCATGACGTGCCCTGGCCGCTGAACATCATCGACACTTCGCCGCCGACCACTGCCATCGTCGCCGGACCGGTGCCCTTGTAGGGGACATGCAGGACCTCGACCTTGCCGAGGCTGTCGAGGAGCGCGCCGGCGAGGTGCGACGCGCTACCGCTGCCGGCCGAGGAGTAGGTCAACTGGCCGGGGCGCGAGCGCGCGAGCGCGAGCACGTCCTTCAGGCTCTTGGCGGGGAGCGAAGGATGCACCACCAGCATCAGCGGGCTCGCGATGGCCAGCGTGATCGGGGCGAAATCGCGGATCGGATCGTAGGGGAGCTTGCGATAGAGCGCAGGATTGATCGCCAGCGTGCCGACATGCCCCATGAACAGCGTGTAGCCGTCCGGCGCGGCGCGTGCCGCGACCTCGGCGCCGATGTTCCCGCCGGCACCCGCGCGGTTCTCTATCGTCACCGTCTGGCCCAGGCCCTCGGCGGCGCGTGCCCCCAGTGCGCGCGCGACGATGTCGGTGGAACCGCCGGGTGCGAAGGGCACCACGATACGCAGCGGTTTGGCCGGCCATGCCTGCGCCTGCGCCTGTGCCGCCGCTGGCCATGCGCCTATCGCCAGGGCGGCAAAGCCGATGCCGATGTCCTGCGCTATGTCTTTCATCGATCACTCCTCCAGCCGGCTCTCTGGCCGGGCGTACAATCTTAGCAAACGTGGTCCGCAGCCACGAACGAGGAGGCCGAGCGTGCAAGGCAAGGGCGAAGCGAAGACCGTCGTGATGGTTGCACCCACCGGTTCGCGCTACATGAAGGCAGACCATCCCGCGGTCCCGCTGTCGCCGCGCGAGATCGCCGAGGACGTCGCCGCCTGCGTGGAGGCGGGCGCATCGGTCGCGCACCTGCATGCGCGCGGGCCCGACGGCCGGTCGACCCAGGATCCCGAGGTCTATCGCGAGATCATCGAACGCATCCGCGAGCGCACCGACGTGGTGATCCAGCTGTCGATCGGCGCGAAGGGCTTCACCGTCGACGAGGCCCTCAGGCCGCTGGTGCTCGAACCCGAGATGGCTTCACTGCCGATGCGCAATGTCGCGACGCAGCCGGAAGAGGTGCACCAGATGGCGGCCGCGATGAAGCTGCGCGGGGTGGTGCCGAGCATCGACGGGTCCACGGTGGAGATGTTCGAGGCGGTCGGCGCGATGCATCGCGACGGCGTGTTCTCCGATCCGCTGTGCCTGGGCTTCATCCTCGGCGAACCCGCCACGCGCGAGGACGCGGAAGCGAGGCTGCGATCGTTCGCCGCCACGGCACCGGCGGGCGCGCTGTGGTGGTGTGCGAAAGGCGGTGCATTCGCCGCCGAGGTCGCAGCCGTCGCCGTGGGCATGGGCGGGCACCTGCGTGCCGGCCTGGAAGACGTGGTGCCGGTGCCGGGCGCGGCCGCCGTGGGCAATGTCGAACTGGTGAAACGTGCAGCCGCCATCGCCCGCGCCCAGGGGCGAGAGACGGCGACTGCAGCCGAGGTGCGGGCGATGTTCCGGGCTGCGCGCGGCTGATCCCATCTGGCCATGCGCGGCGGCGTTTCCGCGGCGCATGTCTGGCCTGCTCAGCGGGTACCCGCGCCGACCTTGCCGCTGCGCAGGTCCTCGGCCATCGCGTCGGCGCTGCGCTCGTCTGCCGGGCCGTAGCCGCCGCCACCCGGGGTGAACACGCGCAGCCGGTCTCCCGCCTGCAGCACGAGCATGCCCTTGGAGGGCACGGTTTCGATCCGGCCATCGGTGCGCACGATCTCGGAGGTCGCCAGTGCGCCATCGCCTCCGCCGGCCAGGCCCGGGGCCTGCGCATAATGGCGTTCGCCCCGGTGCGAGATGGATACCGGGCCGTGCAGCACGAGGTATTCGCGCTCCAGGCCGCAGCCACCGCGGAAGCGGCCGATGCCACCGGAGTCGGGACGGATCGCGCAGCGCAGCAGCCGGATCGGTGCTTCGAGTTCCAGCACCTCGGCGGCGAGGCTCATGCCGTTGGTCATGTCGGTCGCGATGCCGTCGATGCCGTCGTGTCCGAGCGCCGCGCCGCTGCCGCCGTTGATCAGGTCGGTGACCACGAAGCGGCGGCCTGGCGGCGCTCCGGCACCGTTGGCGTCCGCGCCGCCAGGCTCGCGCGGCCATTCGCCGCCGAACGCGAGCACCAGCACCGATGCGGCCGATGCCGCGGGGAAACGTTCCGGCAGCACCTGCGCCAGCGCGCCGACGATGCAGGAGGCGATCCGCTTCATCACCGGCGTGCGGCCATTGACCGGTGCCGGGGCATCCGGGTTCACCAGGCTGCGCGGTGGCAGCTTCACCGTGACCGGACGGAAGCAGCCGCCATTGGTCGGGATCGCCGGGTCGGTGATCGCGCGCACCCCGTAGAACGCCGCCGAGTGCACGCCCGAGGGCACGATGTTGAGCGGGCCGCGCACCTGCGGGCTGGTGCCTTCGAAATCGAACGCGACATTGCCCTTGCCGTCGAGGGTCACCGCGACTTCGATGCGGATGCGCCGGTCGAGGTCGATGCCGTCGTTGTCGAGGAAGTCGACATAGTGGTACGTGCCGGCAGGCAATGCAGCCAGCGCCTGGCGCGTCATCGCCTCGGAGCGGTCGAGCAGCTCGGCGAAGAGCCCGGTGAGCTGCGGCCAGCCGTAGCGGGCACCGGTCTCGGCCAGCCGGCGCAGCGCGATCTTGCCGGCGGCGAGCTGGGCGTTGAGGTCGCCCTGCAGCGTGTCGGGCAGCCGTACGTTCTGCCGGATCAGGCGCAGCAGGCCGTCGTCGATCACGCCGCGATGGGCCAGGCGCAGCGCCGGCAGGCGCAGGCCTTCATGGAAGATCTCGGTCGCATGCGTGGGTACCGACCCGGCCATGATGCCGCCGACATCGACCTGGTGCGCCATCGAGGCGCTCATCGCGACCACGCGCCCGTCGACCACCAGCGGCATCACCAGTGCGATGTCGGGCAGGTGGGTGCCGCCGAGGTAGGGGTCGTTCATGATGTAGACGTCGCCGTCTGCCATCGCCGACACCGGGTACTGCGCGAGGATGCTGCGCACCGAGAACACCAGCGAGCCGAGGTGGCTGGGGTTCGATCGCGACTGCGCGATCACCGTGCCGTGCGCGTCGAACAGGCTGCACGAGGCGTCGAGCGCCTCCTTCACCACCGGCGAGAACGAGCCGCGGATCAGGCTCCACTGCATCTCCTCGACGATGCTCTCGAGCCGATAGCGGATCACCTCCAGCAGGACGGGATCGGTGACCTGGGTCATGTCGCCTGCCTCCGGAGGATCAGTTCGCCGCTCGACGCGACCTCGCCCGTCCAGCCGGTGGGCACCAGCGTGGTGGTGTCGATCTGCTCGATCAGCGCCGGCCCGGTGAACCGTTCGCCGGGCGCCAGGCCGGTGCGGTCGATGATGCGGGCCTCGACCGCTGCCTGGGTGCCGGGCAGGCGGATGCTGCGCGTGCGGCGTGGTTGGCTGCCTGCCTGGTGGGGACGGCCGACAGGCAGGCCGCCCGCTTCTTGTACGAAGCCCGCCTCGATCCCGTGCACGCTGCGCAGGTTCACGATGCGTGCCGGTTCGCGCGAGCTGTGGCCGTAGATGCGTTCATGCGCATGCAGGAAGTCTTCGTAGAGCCGCGGCAGCATGGTCGCCGGATCGTCCGAGGCAAGTGGCACCGATACATAGCTCGACTGGCCGATGAAGCACACGTCGGCGAGGTGGCGGATCGTCATCCGCGGACCCGCTGCGTCGGCCGCGTCGTGCGCATAGGCCTGCGCATGGCCTTCCTCGCGCATCGCGGCCGCGCAGTCGGCATCGAGCGCGGACAGCCGCGCGAGGATCTCCGCCGGGTCGGCCCCGGCGATCGGGCGCGCGCAGGCCACCAGCGCCTCGTGCTCGACCGGCGCGGCCAGCAGGCCGATCGCCGACAGCACGCCGGGATGGCGGGGCACCAGCACCTCGGCGATGTCGAGTTCTTCGGCCAGCGCACAGGCATGCAGGCCGCCACCGCCGCCGAGCGCGACCAGGCTGAATCCGCGCGGGTCGATACCGCGGTGGATCGAGGCGAGGCGGATGCCTTCGGCCATCTGCGCGTTGACCACGCGATGGATGCCCAGCGCCGCGCGTTCGACATCCAGGCCGAGCGGCTGCGCGATGCGCGCGTCGATCGCGGCACGCGCGCAGTCGACATCGAGCGCGACCGTGCCGCCGGCGAAGTTGGCCGGGTCGAGCCAGCCCAGCGCGAGCGAGGCGTCGGTCACCGTGGGTTCGGTGCCGCCCCGGGCATAGCAGGCGGGGCCGGGGTCGGCCCCGGCCGAGTGCGGGCCCACGCGCAGCGTGCCGGCGCCGTCGAGCCAGGCCAGGCTGCCACCGCCGGCGCCGATCGCGTTCACGTCGACCATCGCGACCCGCACCGGGTGGCCTTCGATCGAGCCTTCGGAGCGCAACAGCGGCACGCCGTCGGCCGCCAGTGCGATGTCGCAGCTGGTGCCGCCGATGTCCACCGAGATCAGGTCGCGCCGGCCCACCGCGCGGCCGGTCATCGCACCGCCGATCGCCCCGGCCGCCGGGCCGGACAGGAACAGCCGCACCGGGCGCGCGCGGGCGACCCCGGCCGAACTGACGCCGCCGCGCGACTGCATGATCTGCAGCCGGGCGGGCACGCCTGCGGCTTCGAGCCCCTGTTCCATCTGCGACAGGTACTGGTCGAGCACCGGCTTCACGTAGGCATCGAAGGCGGTGACACAGGCGCGCTCGTACTCGCGGAAGGCCGGATCGACCTCGGAGGACAGCGACACCGCGAGACCGGGATGCTTCCGGAGGATCAGTTCGCGCGCCCGCCGCTCCTGCGACGGATCGAGGAAGGAGAACAGGAACACGATCGCGATCGCACGCACGTCCAGTGCCACCAGTTCGTCGACGGCGGCGAGCAGTGCGGCCTCGTCGAGCGTCTGCACCACCTGGCCACGCGCATCGAGCCGGGCCGGCACGTCGCGCCGCAGGTGGCGCGGCGCGAGGAACACCGGCGCCTGCGGCTTGAGCACGGTGTCGTAGATCTCGCGCCGGTTGCCGCGGCCGATCTCGAGCAGGTCGCGGAAGCCTTCGCTGGCAAGGAAGCCGATGCGCGCGCCCTTGCGCTCGATCACGGCATTGGTCGCGACCGTCGTGCCATGCACGAAGCGGCCGATCGAGGCCGGGTCGACGCCCCATGCGTCGCGCAGGTGCGCCACCGCATCGAGCACCGCGCGCGCAGGGTTCGACGGCGTGCTGCGCAGCTTGGCGAGCTTCAGCGTGCCGTCGGGCAGCACGCATACCAGGTCGGTGAAGGTGCCGCCGATGTCGATGCCGACGATTGCCTGTCCGGCGCCTGCGCTCATCGGTTGGCCAGTTCGGCCAGCGTCGCCACCAGCACGCGCGCACCCGCTGCGAGGTCGGACGGCGTCGCGTTCTCCGCCTCGTTGTGGCTGACGCCGCGTTCGCACGGAACGAAGATCATCCCGGTGGGGCATAGCCGGCTGAGGTACATCGCGTCATGGCTCGCGCCCGATGGCAGGCGCATCGACGGCAGCCCGAGCGCGCCGGACGCGGCCTCGACCAGGCCGACGATCGCGGGATCGAAGACGGTGGGGTCGTCATGCAGCGTCGGCGTCACGGTGACCGTGCAGGCGCGGGCGTGGGCGCGGCAGGTCGGCTCCACGGTATCGCCGAGGCGGGCGATCGTCGCGCGGTCAGGGTGGCGGATGTCCACCGAGAACAGGACATGGCTCGGCACCGAGTTCGGCGAATTGGGCGTGACCAGCATGCGGCCGACGGTAAAGCGCGTGACGTCGGACGGGTCGGCGGTCAGTTCGCGCAGCGCCGAGATCATCGCCACCGCTTCGCGTAATGCGTCGCGGCGCAGCGATACCGGCGCGGTGCCGGCATGCGCGCTCTCGCCCGACACCTCGACATTGAACCAGCGCATGCCCTGGATGCCGGTGACCGCGCCGACCTGCAGCGCGGCCGACTCGAGCAGCGGCCCCTGCTCGATGTGTGCCTCGACATAGGCGGCGACCGGACCAGCCACCGGGCGACGCGCGGCGTCGGGCGTGGCGGCGAGCGTCTGCGCGAGCGCATCAGCGAGGCGTATGCCGGCGTTGTCGCGCACCTCGGCGAAGTCCTCGACGGTGCGTGCGCCCGCGAACACCATCGAGCCCATCGTGCAGGGCGGGAAGCGGCCGCCTTCCTCGTTCGTCCAGGCAACGACTTCGATCGGCGCCCGGGTACGCACGCCCGCCGCGTCCATCGCCTCGAGGGCTTCCAGCCCGGCGAGCACGCCGTAGATGCCGTCGAAGCGGCCACCCTTGGGCTGGGTATCCATGTGGCTGCCGGTCATCACCGGCGGGGCGGAGGGGTCCAGCCCCGCGCGGCGCAGGAACAGGTTGCCGATGGCATCGACGCTCACCCCGAGCCCGAGCGTACGTGCCCACGACAGCAGCAGCGCGCGCGACTCGATGTCTTCCGGTGACAGCGCAGGGCGGTTCACGCCCTGGCCGGGAATCGCACCGATCTGCGCCATCGCGGCGAGCCTGTCCCAGAGCCGCCGCTCGTCGACCGAGGCGGCCGCGGCGACCGAATCTTCGCGCAGGACAGCGACGCTCACTCGATCTTCGCGCCGGAGTCGCGGATCACCTTCGCCCACAGCGCGATCTCGGAGGCGATGATCGCGCGCATCTCCTCCGGCGTGCTCGAGCGCGGTTCGAAGCCGATGTCCATCAGCCGTTTGCGCAGGTCGGGCAGGGCGAGCGCCTTGACCATCTCGCCGTTGAGCCGGGTGATGATCTCCTTCGATACGCCCGCCGGGGCCATCATGCCGAACCAGTTCTCGGCGGCGTAACCCTTCAGTCCCGATTCGGCGACGGTGGGCACGTCGGGCAGCACGTTCGAGCGGCGCGAGGTGGCGACCGCGAGCGCGCGCAGCTTGCCGCCGCGGATGTGGTGCAGCACCGCCGGCACGCTGTCGAACAGCAGCACGACCTGGCCGCCGAACAGGTCGGCCAGTGCTGGTGAACTGCCCTTGTAGGGCACATGCACGATGTCGATCTTCGCCGTCGCGCGCAGCAGTTCCTGCTCGAGGTGCGACAGGGTACCGTTGCCCTGGGAGGCCCAGCTCAGCTGGCCGGGGCGCGCCCGTGCGAGCGCGATCACGTCCTGCACGGTCTTCACCGGCAGCGACGGATGGGCGATCAGGACATGCGGGGAGTTCGCGGCGAGCGAAATCGGCGCGAGGTCCTTCTGCAGGTCGTAGTTGAGCTTCTGGTACAGCGTCGCGCTGATCGAGTGCGTGGTGACCGCGGCCATCAGCAGCGAGTAGCCGTCGGCAGGCGCCTTGGCCACCGCTTCCGCGCCGATGTTGCCGCCGGCACCGGGCCGGTTCTCGAACACGATCTGCTGGCCGAGCGTCTCCTGCAGCCGCAGCGCGACCGGACGGCCGACCAGGTCGACCGCACCGGCGGGCGGAAACGGGGCGATCAGCCGGATCGGCCGGGTCGGCCACGCCTGCGCGGACGCGGGGGCGGCCGGCACGGTCATCAGCAGTGCAGGCAGCAGGAAGGGGGCGGTCGCGGCGGCGATCGCCGCAGAGCCGGGGACGAAGCCCGGGCGGACGGGGCGGGAAGGAAGGGAATGCACGCGGAGCTCCGGAAGGGACGGACGGTGGATCGATTCGAGCAATAAGCGTACCGTCGGGGCGGAGAATACCTACAAATCGAGCGGAAGTCGGCAGGGCGCACGGCGCCCCGTACCGCCCGGCCCCGCCCCGCACCGAGAGGAGACCGGATGACCCTGAATCGCCCTTCCTTGGCGCACACATGTGCAGGCCGCGCCCGATCGCCCGCGCTGTCGCGCGCCGCAGCGGCGGCTGTGTGGCCTGCAACGATGCTGGCGCTGGCCATGGCTGCAGGCCTGGCTGGCGCGCAGGACTTCCCGTCGCGCCCGGTGCGGCTGGTGATCGGCTTTCCGCCGGGCGGTCCTGCCGACTTCTTCGCGCGCACGCTCGCCGAGCCGCTGTCGAAGCAGTGGGGCCAGCCCGTACTGGTGGACAACCGGGCCGGCGCGAACGGATTGATCGCGGCGGAGTTCGTGCTGCGTTCGCCGGCCGACGGCCATGCGCTGTATCTGTCGAGCGCTGGCGCGCTGGTCATCCAGCAGCACCTGCAGTTGAAGATGCCGTTCGAGACCCTGGTCGACTTCGTGCCGGTGTCCCATGTGGTGTCGGTGCCGGAACTGCTCGTCGCGCATCCGGCGCTGCCGGTCGCCAGCGCGAAGGAACTGGTGGCGCTCGCACGCAAGCGGCCGGGCCAGATCACGTTTGCATCGACCAGCACCGGCAGCATGCCGCACCTGGCTGGCGAGCAGTTCAAGGCCGCTGCCGGCATCGACATCACCCACGTCCCCTTCAAGGGTGCTGCGCCGGCGGTGATCGATGTGATGGCCGGCCATGTGCAGATCCTGTTCGCGGATCTGCCGATCCTGTTGCCGCAGGTCAAGGGCGGAAAGTTGCGGCCGCTGGTGCTGGCCAGCAGCCGCCGTCATCCGCTCCTGCCGGAGGTGCCGACCACGGCGGAAACCGGGATGCCCGGGGTACTGGCCGACAACTGGTACGGCGTCGTGGTGCCGGTGAAGACGCCGGCTGCGGTGGTTGCGCGCCTGAACCAGTCGCTGGTGAAGGCGCTGCAGGAGCCGGCGGTACGGACCCGTCTCGCCGACCAGGGCGCGGAGGCCACCGGCGGCACGCCAGAGCAGTTCGTCGAGTTCATCAAGGCCGAGGCGGCGCGCTGGGGCAGGGTGGTCAGGGCCGCCGGGCTCAAGCCCGAGTGACCGGGCGTCAGGCGATGATGCCGCCCCCGAGGCAGACCTTCGACTCGTAGACCACCACCGACTGCCCGGGCGTCACCGCCCACTGCGGCTCGGCAAACGAGACCTCGAAGCCGCTGCCTGCGACCACCGGCAGCACGCATGCGGTATCGGCCTGCCGGTAACGGGTCTTCGCCGCGTACACCCAGTCGACATGCGGCGGCTGACCGGACACCCAGCTCGCGTCGATCGCGGCCAGGCGATCGGCGAGCAGGGCCGGATGGTCGTGCCCCTGCACGACCTGCAGGATGTTGCGCGCGAGGTCCTTGCGCGCGACGTACCAGGCGTCGCCGGCGCTGCCGTCGGCGCGACCGCCGATGCCGAGCCCCTGGCGCTGGCCGATCGTGTAGTACATCAGGCCGATATGCTCGCCGACCACGGTGCCGTCGAGTGTCTGCATCTCGCCAGGCGTCTTCGGCAGGTAGCGGTTCAGGAATTCGCGGAACGGCCGCTCGCCGATGAAGCAGATGCCGGTGCTGTCCTTCTTTTCGGCGACCGGCAGCCCTTCGCGCCGCGCGATCTCGCGCACTTCCCGCTTGGGCAGCTGGCCCAGCGGGAACAGCGTACGCGACAGCTGCGACTGGTTCAGCCGGTGCAGGAAATAGCTCTGGTCCTTGGTGCCGTCCTCGGCCTTCAGCAACTGGAACAGTCCGTCGCGTTCGCGCGCCTGCGCATAGTGGCCGGTGGCGATCATGTCCGCACCGAGCCCGATCGCGTGGTCGAGGAACGCGCGGAACTTGATCTCGGCATTGCACAGCACGTCCGGGTTAGGCGTGCGACCCGCCTGGTACTCGGCCAGGAACGTCGAGAAGACCCTGTCCTTGTATTCGGTGGCGAAGTTCACCTGATCGATCTCGATGCCTATCCGGTCGGCCACCGAAACCGCGTCGACGAGGTCTTCGCGCGAACTGCAGTACTCGTCGGTGTCGTCGTCTTCCCAGTTCTTCATGAACACGCCGACGACGTGCCAGCCCTGCCGCTTGAGCAGCAGCGCGGCCACCGACGAGTCGACGCCGCCGGACATGCCGACCACCACGGTCTTGCCTTTCATGCTTCGGTGCCTTTCAGCGGGGCTGGCGGTGTGGTCTCAGCCGTAGTGCCTGAGCATCTCGAGGGGGAAGCGCCGCCCCGCAAGGTAGTCTTCCACGCAGTCGAGCAGAAGCGGGCTGCGGTGGCGTTCACGGCCTTCGCGGATTTCTTCCGGCGTCTGCCACAACGCGCGCACGATGCCGGTGTCCAGCGCGCGGTCCGGCTCATGGCCGATGATCTCGCCAGCGAAGGCGAAACGCAGGTAGGTGATCCCGCTCCCGCCCATCGGCAGGCTGTAGATACCGACCAGCGCAGTCGGCCGGAAGTGGTAGGCCGATTCTTCGAGCGTCTCGCGCGTGACTGCGTCGAACAGGGTCTCGCCCGGATCCCAGTGGCCGGCGGGCTGGTTCAGGCGCAGCCCGCTGCTGGTCTCTTCCTCGATCAGCAGGAAGCGGCCGTCACGCTCGGCGATCGCGGCGACGACGACATTCGGTTTCCAGATTTCTTCAGACATCTGCCGATTGTAATCGCGGTGGGGTCAGGTCTTGAGTTTTGCATCGCAGCTGCAAAACTCAAGACCTGACCCCACCGCACAAAAGAAAAACGGGCCCGAAGGCCCGCTTTTCAAGCGAGAAAGCTCGCGGGAAGAATTACTTCTTCTCGGCTTTTTTCTCGGTCTTCTTCGCGTCGTCTTTCTTCGGCTCAGCGGCAACGACGATCGACGAGGCGGTAACAGCAGCGAACAGGCCGGCCAGGACAGCAGCGATCATTTTTTTCATGGTATTTCCTCTAGAGGTTGGAAATCAGAAATGCCGAAGTACTTCGGCAAACACATTAACGGCACTCTCCCGGATCGGTTGACACGAGATGCATCGTCCGGATCTGCCCGCCCCACAGCAACGTGTGGCGCGCAAGAGTGTACCCGACTGTCAGCATTCCGTGTGGAGCCTTGTACCACCCGCAGATTGCCGGGCATACTGCATTGAAGGCCTAAAAGACTATACGCTTCAATGGTGTGCGGTAGGATCTGGGAACTGTGCAGCCTGCTCACCCAGCGGCTGACTCGCTCCTGGCGTGACCTGGTCGGACACGAATCCTGACGGCTTGCGCGGAAAGCGAGCGCGCCCTCAGACCGGCGAGGAGGCCGAACCATGGCTCCTGACGCCCGGAAAGAAGCTTCAGCCCGGGAACATCGAACCCGGCCTCGTCGGCCGGATCAGGCTGCCGACCTCAGCCGGCGCGCTGGATGTTCGAGGCCTGCTTGCCCTTCTGGCCCTGGGTGACGTCGAACGAGACCTTCTCGCCCTCTTTCAGCGTCTTGAAACCGTTCATGGTGATCGCGGAAAAATGCGCGAACAGGTCTTCAGTGCCGTCGTCGGGCGTGATGAACCCGTAGCCCTTGGAGTCGTTGAACCACTTAACCGTGCCAGTTGCCATGACGTAACGTCCTCATCCGTTCTGCGTCGATTGAAGGCGAAGCCCTTGCTCTGACATCTGGCGCCCTCATCTGCAGTTGAAGCAGGCACACGGAGACGCAGTCCCGTGAAGTGGACATGGCTAGTCCGGTCTCCCCGTTCAACGACCGCCAGACAATCGCTTTTTTACGCTCGTTGCGTCGGTGCCGTCAAGCGGACGCCGTGGCACTCTGTATTTGCAGGGAACAGGCCGGCAGGCCCTTGCAGTTTTCACCATAATGCCCACAATGGCACACGGAAGGGCGCATGAGTGTGGAAGCATGAACAGGAACCCGGAGCGATCCCGGTGGTCGCAACGGTAACGAAGGCAGCAAGGGCAGCGAGGGTGGCGACGACGGCAATGGCGACGAAGGCGATGGCAGTCCAGGGTTCGGGCGGAACCGTCCTCGAAGCGAAGAAAAGTCGTGTAAAGCCACCTCCGATGTTCAAGGTGTTGCTGCTGAATGACGATTACACCCCCATGGATTTCGTTGTCGCCGTGCTGCAGTCGATCTTCACGATGACCCGTGAGCAGGCGACCCAGGTGATGCTGAAGGTGCATCGCGAAGGCATGGGCGTCTGCGGCGTCTACCCCCGGGATCTCGCCGAGTCGAAAGTGGAACAAGTGCTGGCGTTCGCGCGCAAGCACCAGCACCCTCTGAAGTGCGTGATGGAAGAAACCTAGATGATCGCTCAGGAACTGGAAGTCAGCCTCCACATGGCCTTCATGGAGGCGCGGCAGAAACGCCATGAATTCATCACGGTAGAGCACCTCCTGCTCGCGCTGCTCGACAACCCGTCGGCCTCCGAAGTGCTCAAGGCCTGCGTCGTCGATATCGAAGACCTGCGCAAGACGCTGGCTGAATTCGTGGCCGAGCACACCCCGGTGGTCAACGGCGAGAACGTCGATACCCAGCCGACGCTCGGCTTCCAGCGCGTGATCCAGCGCGCGATCCTGCATGTGCAGTCCTCCGGCAAGAAGGAGGTCACCGGCGCGAACGTGCTGGTCGCCATCTTCGGCGAGAAAGACTCGCATGCCGTGTACTTTCTGCACCAGCGCGGCGTGAACCGGCTCGACGTGGTCAACTTCATCTCCCACGGCATCAGCAAGGTGCCGCAGACGCCGCAGCCGGCCAAGGCCGATGCCGAGGCCGAGACCGAACAGGAACAGCAGGGCGGCGGTGCGCTCGAGGCTTACACGGTCAACCTGAACCAGCTGTCGCTCGCGGGCAAGATCGATCCGCTGATCGGTCGCGACCGCGAGGTCGAGCGGGTGATCCAGACACTCTGCCGCCGGCGCAAGAACAACCCGCTGCTGGTCGGCGAGGCCGGCGTCGGCAAGACCGCGATCGCCGAAGGTCTGGCGCGCCGCATCGTCGAAGGCGATGTTCCCGACATCCTGCGCAAGTCCCAGGTCTATTCGCTCGACATGGGCGCGCTGCTGGCCGGCACGAAGTACCGTGGCGACTTCGAGCAGCGTCTCAAGGCGGTGCTGAAGCAACTGCTCGACAATCCTGATGCCGTGCTGTTCATCGACGAGATCCACACCCTGATCGGTGCAGGGGCGGCATCCGGCGGTACGCTCGACGCGTCCAACCTGCTCAAGCCAGCGCTCGCCCAGGGGCAGCTCAAGTGCATCGGCGCGACCACCTATGCCGAGTACCGCGGCGTGTTCGAGAAAGACCATGCGCTGTCGCGCCGGTTCCAGAAGATCGACGTGGTCGAGCCCAGCGTGTCGGAAACGGTCGAGATCCTGCGCGGGCTGAAGAGCCGGTTCGAGTCGCACCACGGCGTGAAGTACACCGCGGCGGCGTTGAGTTCGGCGGCAGAGCTGTCGGCTCGCTTCATCAACGACCGGCACCTGCCTGACAAGGCGATCGACGTGATCGACGAGGCGGGCGCTGCCCAGCGGGTGCTGCCCAAGACCCGCCAGCGCAAGGTGATCGGAAAGCACGAGATCGAGGACATCGTCGCCAAGATCGCGCGCATCCCGCCGCGCAACGTGTCGTCGGACGATCGCACCGCGCTGAAGAACCTCGACCGCGACCTGCGCGCGACCGTGTTCGGGCAGGACAAGGCGATCGATGCGCTGGCAACCGCCATCAAGATGGCGCGTGCCGGTCTGGGCAACCCGCAGAAGCCGATCGGCTGCTTCCTGTTCAGCGGGCCGACCGGTGTCGGCAAGACCGAGGTCGCGCGCCAGCTCGCCTACACGATGGGCGTCGAACTGATCCGCTTCGACATGTCCGAGTACATGGAGCGGCACTCGGTGTCGCGCCTGATCGGCGCACCGCCCGGTTATGTCGGCTTCGACCAGGGTGGCCTTCTGACCGAGGCGATCACCAAGCAGCCGTATGCCGTGCTGCTGCTCGACGAGATCGAGAAGGCGCACACCGACGTGTTCAACATCCTGCTGCAGGTGATGGACCACGGGACGCTGACCGACAACAACGGGCGCAAGGCCGATTTCCGCAACGTCGTGCTGGTGATGACCACCAATGCCGGCGCCGAGGCGCTCACCAAGACCTCGATCGGGTTCACCAACAGCAAGCAGAGCGGCGACGAGATGGGCGATATCAAGCGCCTGTTCACGCCCGAGTTCCGTAACCGGCTCGACGCGATCATCTCGTTCGGCGCGCTCACCGAAGACATCATCATGAAGGTGGTGGACAAGTTCCTGATGCAGCTCGAAGGCCAGCTCGCCGAGAAGAAGGTGGACATCAGTTTCACCCAGCCGCTGAAGGAGCATCTGGCGAAGAAGGGCTTCGACCCTCTGATGGGTGCGCGTCCGATGGCGCGGCTGATCCAGGACACCATCCGCAAGGCGCTGGCCGACGAGCTGCTGTTCGGCCGGCTCGTGGACGGTGGGAAGGTGACGGTCGGCATCGATGCGGACGAGAAGGTTACCCTCGAGTTCGAGGACCATCCCGACGCGAAGCACGCGAAGGCCGAGGTCGCCGAACCTGCGGCCTGACGGTGGGGCTGGCGGTGCGCGCGTCGATGTCCGGCGGGCGCGTGTCTGTGTCTGTGCCGTTCCGGTCGGGCTGGTGCAGGCTCGAGGCGACGGGGCACCCTGCTGCGCTCGTGTCCCCCGACTCCGGGCGGTAGACCGCCCGGAGTCTCCTCCTTTACCTCGCTCCGCAGGGTGCCCCATCACCTCGCGCCGCGGAGGTGCCGTGTGGAGATCGTGGCGGTGCCAGGGCCAGAGTCCGGGCGTGGACCCCGGCGTATGTCAGGCGGCTGCTGTCGCAGGGCACCGACTCCGCCTGGCACTGCGCTGCGCTGGCAAGGACGCGGGCATCGGGTTGCCGACGGAGTGAAGCAAAGGAGGAGGCGCCGGGCGCAGCCGCGCCCGGCGCCGGGGGACATGAACGGAGTCGGCAGCCCGGTGTCCGCGGCCCCGCGCTGGCCGTCGCGGAAGCCACCCGCTGTCTGTGTCCACAGCCCGGCTCGTCGCGGCAGCCACCCGCTGCCAGCGTCCCCGCACCACCCTGTCAGCCCAGCGCGTCTGCCCAGATGTTGCGCGCCCATGCGTACGCGTACGCGCCCTCCAGTGCCGTGCGCCCGGGCGACAGGCCGCCCGACCCCTTCACGACCACTAGCGTCTTCTGGTCGCGGTCGTACTTGTGGACCGACGCTACATGCACCGCCTCGGTCGTGGTGAGGAAGCTGTAGCAGGTGTTCGCGATGATCGGATCCGTATTCACCGGCTGACCGGTCAGTTTCGCGATCACCGCGTCGGCAGCGACCTTCGCATGGTTGTTCGCCATGAAGCCCGACTTGGGCATCGCCGGCGCCGGCGCCGTCGCATCGCCGATGACGTGTACGCCCGGAATCTTCAGCGATTCGAAGCCGAGGAACTCGACCCCGCACCACTGCCGATTGACGGTGATCAGCTCGCTGGCGATGTTGCCGGCGCGCTGCGGCGGGATGATGTTGAACAGGCTGGCCTTCACGTCTTCGACCTGCATGCGCGCCACGTTGGCTTTCGCGTCGAACTCGACCAGTTCGCTGTTCGGACGGTACTCGACGATGCCTTTGTAGCGCTCCTCCCAGACGCCGCGGAACAGAGCCGGCTTGGACACGATGTCGGCGTTCGCATCGAGCACCAGCACCTTCGACTTCGGCTTGTACTGACGGAAGTAGTCTGCGACCACCGACGCACGCTCGTAGGGCCCGGGCGGGCAGCGGTACGGGGAGCGCGGGATCGAGATCGCGAACACGCCGCCGTCGGGCATCGCTTCGAGCTGGCGACGCAGGGCGACTGTCTGCGGGCCGGCCTTCCAGGCGTGCAGCACCCGCGACTGTGCCGCTGCGTTGTCCAGCCCCGGGATCTGTTCGTACTGGAAGTCGATGCCGGGGGCGACGATCAGCCGGTCCCAGGGCAGCGCATCGCCGCGCGCGAGGCGTACGACGCGCTTGTCGTAGTCGATCGCAGTCGCGTCGTCGCGGATGACTCGCACGCCGTACTTGCGCAAGCCGTCGTAGCGGACGGTCAGGTTCTCGATCTTCTCGGTGCCGGCCAGGACCAGGTTGCTGATCGGGCACGACACGAACGCCTCGTTGCGCTCGACCAGCGTAACGTCGAGCCGCGGCTCCCAGAGCCGGAGGTACTTGGCGGCGGTGGCGCCGCCATAGCCCCCGCCGATCACGACCACGCGTGCCAGGGGGCGATCAGGGATTGCGGCACAGCCACTAAGTGCGAGGCCGACACCGGCGGCACCGGCCTTGATGAAGGTTCTGCGATTGACGCTCATGCGGGGACTCCGGTGTCGGCCTAGCGGGCGGGTTTCACGTTCGCGAACCACTCGGCAATGCGTCGCAGCTCGTCTGTCGTGTAGCCGCGGGCGTGCTGGTGCATGATCGTCGCGGCCGGACGCTGCCCCGACTGGAACTCGATCAGCGCGCGGTAGGTGTCGTCGGCATTGCGGCCAGCCAGGGCAGGGAAGCCGCCGACGGAACGGCCTTCCGTGTTGTGGCAGGCGGCACAGCTCGCCGCCCATCCGCGTACCTGACGCTCCGACGGGGTCTGCGCGGCGGCACTGCCTGCCGCGGCTGCTGCGAGCAGCAGCGCACCTGCGATACTCCGGGGAAATGCCATCATCGAGGCTCCTGGTTCGTTGCAGCCCGGACGGGCAATGCGGTGCAAGGACGCGGCAATGCGGGCGGGCTCCGGCCCAGCCATGGCTGCACGGCTGGGGTGCGCATTATCGCGGCTCGGAGCGCCGGTTGGAACGCATGAAATCGAATAAGGATATGACGCGCCGGCTTTGGCTGGAACAGAGGGCAGCTCATCGGCGGAGGGCGGGCTTCGTGTCACACTCCGGTCGTTTGCAACTGCCGTGGAGAGCCCCGATGGATGACGCATTGCCGCCGCCACGCAGCCCAGGCCGCAGTCTCGATGCCGAGACCATACCGGGAGGTCGGTGTCGGCTCACGGCGTGGGTCCCGTCTCCGGTAGCGGTGCGCATCGGACGCCTGTTCACCGGCGTGCTGCTGGCGCTCGTCGTGGCGATGCCCACAGGGGTGCCGCAGGCGCGGGCGCAAGGCAAGTCGCCGCCCGCGGAACCGGCTGCCGCCGTCTCCGCCGATGCGTCCGCGGCAGCCGCCCGGCTGCGCGAGGCGGTGGGCGCAGTGGTCCGTATCCGAATGAAGGCATTGCGCGATGCCACTTCGATGGAACTGCTCGGTCCCGACCGCGAAGGCACCGGGGTGGTGATCGACAGCAGCGGCCTCATCCTCACCATCGGCTACATCGTGGTCGAGGCTTCGCGGATCGAGGTCTTCACCGGCGAGGGCAAGAGCGTGCCGGCGTCGCTGGTTGCCTTCGACCAGCCGACCGGCCTCGCGCTGATCCGCACCAGCACGCCGCTCGCGGTGCGGCCGGTGGAACTTGGCGACTCCGCTGCCCTCGAGGCGACCGAAGCGGTGCTGGTCGCCAGTGCGGTGGCGGCTGACGTGGCCTACGTGGCGTCGCGCCGGACCTTCACCGGCTACTGGGAGTACATCCTCGACGATGCGATCTTCACTGCGCCGCCGCGCGGCGATTTCGCCGGTGCGGCGCTGATCGGCCGCGATGGGCGCCTGCTCGGCATCGGCTCGCTGTTCGTTGCCGATGCGGTGCAGCCGAGGGCGAACTTCCCGGGCAACATGTTCATCCCGATCAACGCACTGCGGCCGATCCTCGGCGACCTGATCGCGAACGGCCGGCGCTCCGATGCCCGTCCCTGGCTCGGCGTGCACACCCAGGAAGTGCAGGGGCGTATCGTCGTCACCCGGGTGACTCCGGAAAGCCCCGCGCAGAAGGCAGGATTGCGTCGGGGCGATATCATCACCGCACTGGCCGGCCAGGAACTCGCCGGCCAGGCCGATCTCTACCAACGGCTCTGGGCCTATGGCAAGCCCGGGGTGAAGGTGCCGCTGCGTGTGCTACAGGGAAACCGTATGCTCGAACTGGGCATCGAATCGATGGACCGGTACGACCACTTCCGGGGCCAGCCGACACTCTAGGGTCGCGGGGGCTGCGCTGCGCCGATGGCTGGCGCGGGTCGTGTTTGCGTGCGCGCTGCCAGCATGCGTGCCGGTTGCCCTGGCGCAGGACACGGCAGCCGCGCGCGATCCGATGGCACGCCGGATGCAGGCCTGCACACCCTGCCATGGCCAGGAGGGGCGGGCCACCGCAGAGGGCTACTTCCCGAGGATCGCCGGCAAGCCTGCAGGCTATCTGTACAACCAGCTGCTCCACTTCCGGGAAGGACGCCGTTCCAATGCGGCGATGGGCTACCTGGTGCAGCATCTGTCCGACGCCTACCTGCTGGAGATCGCGACCTGGTTTTCACGTCAGGCGCTGCCTTATCCCCCGCCGGCAGCTGCGAAGGTCGATGCCGCGCAACTCGCCCGCGGCGAACGGCTGGTCCGTGAAGGCGATCCGGCGCGCCGGTTGCCGGCCTGCACGGCGTGCCATGGCGAAGCGCTGACCGGCGTGCTGCCGGCAATGCCGGGCCTGCTGGGTCTGCCGCGCGACTACATCGCCGGGCAGGTCGGGGCGTGGCAGTCGAAACAGCGGCGCGCGGCCGAGCCCGACTGCATGGCGCAGATCGCGTCCCGCATGACCGGCGAGGATGTCGCGGCTGCCGCCGCGTGGCTGTCTGCGCAGCCGGTGCCGTCGGGGGGGCGGCCTGCAGGCGCGCCGGCCGCACCACTGCCGCTGCGGTGCGGGAGCATTCCGTGAGCCGTGTCATCGATGGTCACCGACGGGCTGGCAGGCTTGCACTGTGGCTGCGTGTGGTCACCGGCCTGCTGGCGCTGGCCGGGACGGCCGCTGCACTGGTCGTGGCGTTGAACCTGCGCGGCGAGGACCCGGTCGAGCCCGGGGTGGCACCGCAGGTCGACCGGGTCGCGCAGGCTGCCCTGGTCGAACGCGGCGCCTACCTTGCGCGTGCCGGCAACTGCGCCGGCTGCCATACCGCACGCGGTGGTGCCGAGTGGGCGGGTGGCCGTGGCATCGAGACCCCGTTCGGCGTGGTGTATGCCGGCAATCTCACGCCCGATCCCGCGACCGGGCTGGGCGACTGGAACGCCTCGCATTTCTGGCGCGCGCTCCACAACGGGCGCTCCAGGGATGGGCGGCTGCTCTATCCGGCGTTTCCGTACGCTCACTACACCCGCATCACCCGCGCCGATGCCGATGCGATCTTCGCGTTCCTGCGCACGTTGCCGCCGGTCGAGCAGCCCAATCCGTCGCATGCATTGCGCTTTCCGTACGACTCGCAGGCAGCACTTGCGGTCTGGCGCGCCCTGTATTTCCGGCCCGAGCCGTGGCGCGACGATCCAGCGCGCGACGCGGGATGGAACCGGGGTGCCTACCTCGTCCGCGGGCTGGGCCACTGCAGCGCCTGCCACGCGCCGCGCAATGCCTGGGGCGCGACCGACACCGCGCTCGAGTGGTCGGGCGGCCTCGTGCCGATGCAGCGCTGGTATGCCCCGTCGCTCGCCTCCGACACCGAGGGCGGCGTGGCCCGATGGTCGGAGCAGGACGTCGTGCGGCTGCTGCGCGACGGCGTCAACGGCCACGCGTCGGTGCTCGGGCCGATGGCGGAGGTCGTCCATCGCAGCACGCAGCATCTGTCGCGCGAAGACCTGGCGGCGATGGCCACGTTCCTGCGTTCGCTGCCTGCGGCACCGGCACCGGTACCGTCAGCAGCGGCACCGGCCCCGGCGCCGGTCGCACCGCGCATCGCCAGCCTGGGTGCGGCGATCTACGCCGATCATTGTGCGGACTGCCATGGCGACGACGGCCGCGGCAGCACGGGTACATTTCCGCCGCTGGCCGGCAACCGGGCCCTGCTGATGGCCAATCCGGCGAACGTGATCCGCGTGGTGCTGTCGGGCGGGTTCCTGCCCTCCACCAGCGGCAACCCGAGGCCCTACGGCATGCCGCCGTTCTCGCACCTGCTGACCGACGAGCAGGTGGCGGCGGTGGTGACGCATGTGCGCACCTCCTGGGGCAACCAGGCCTCTCCGGTCGGGTTGACCGAGGTGCTGCGCTACCGCTGATTTGCGCACGCCGGATGCACTCGCTAAGCTCCGCCGTTCCGCCAACCAAGGAGTCCACCCATGAGCACGATCGTCCGTCATCCTTCCGGCCCGAAACTCAGCGACGCCGTCGAGTACAACGGCGTGTGCTATCTCGCCGGCATGGTCGCATCCGACGAGACCCTCGACACCAAGGGGCAGACCGAACAGGTGCTGGCCGACATCGACCGTGCGCTCGCGCTCTGTGGCACGAACAAGTCGAAGATCCTTTCCGCCACCTGCTACATCTCCGACATGCGCAACAAGCCCGGCATGGACGAGGCCTGGCTCGCCTGGGTCGATCCGAACAACCTGCCCTCGCGCGCGACCGTGCAGGTCGGCCTCGGCAACCCGACGACCCTGATCGAGATCATGGTCATCGCGGCGAAGTAATCGCCGCGGGACGCAACGCGGGTACCGCGCCGTCGGTATCCGCGTTACGCGCTGCGATCGGGCGCGAGATCCGGCCCGGGATTCAGCCGCCGAGTTCCGACTGCAGCAGTTCGAATGCCTGGCGCAGCTTCTTCTCGTACGCGGCCTTCTCGGCCGCGATCTTCTCGTCGGTGTATTCCCAGAAGCCCTGCTTCGTCTTCATGCCGATGTGGCCGGCGGCAACCATCCCGTGCAGCATGTCCCCGTGCTTCGCGTTGTTGCACAGCGTCGGGTAGATCACGTTTCCGGCCGCGAGATTGGTGTCCCAGCCCGAGAACTCTTTCTGCTTCATGGGGCCGCAGGCGAGGAAGCGGAAGCCGAAACCGAAGCGCACCGCGTCGTCGATGCCCTGCGCGGTGGTCACGCCCGATTCCACGAGGTAGAGCGCCTCGCGGATCAGCGCCGCCTGCAGGCGGTTGCCGATGAAGCCGCAGATGTCCTTGTTCACCCGGATCGGTGCCTTGCGCGCATCGCGCATCCAGCCCTCGAGCCGGTCGACGACCCAGTCGGCCGTGAATTCGGAACGCACGATCTCGACCAGCGGCACCAGGTGCGCCGGCATGAAGTAGTGCAGGCCGGCGACGCGTGCGCGGTCGGCTTCCGGCACCGCCTTCGCGATGTCGCCGATCGGGAAGCTGGACGTGTTGGTGGCGAGGATGGTCTGCGGCGTGCTGCGCGCCGCGATGTCGGGGAACAGCCGCTGTTTCAGCGGCAGGTCTTCGGTCACCGATTCGACGACCAGCGCGAGCGCAGGCCAGGGCACCGTATCGAGCGATTCGTGGATGCCGACCTTGTCGGCCAGCGACTCGTCGACCTGCAGCTTCGACAGGCCGGTGCGGATGCTGGCGGGCAGGCCGTCGCGGGTCTTCTTCGACGGGCTCATCACGTGCACGGTCCAGCCGGCCGACGCGAAGGACGTGGCGATGCCTGCGCCCATGATGCCGCCGCCGACGACCAGCATCGTTTGGTGGGTGTTGCTCATTGGTATTGCTCCTCCGGCTTGCGGTTCGGGTATGCCTGTGGCCAGTATAAACTGGCACGGCTGCGCGGGCCGGCCCCTTATACTCCGCGCTCGCCGGCCTGCATGCGAACCCCGGCACCGACCGTACCGATACCGATGGAGCTTCGATGAAACGAATCGACCTGCACAACCACGTGATCCCGCAGGGGGTCATCGATGCCGTAATCGCCGACCAGGCGACCTTCGAGACCCGCATCGAAGGCGAGGGCGACAAGCGCCGCGTGGTGCGCAAGGAGAACAGCTTCCCGCTGGTGCCGGAGTACTACGACGCCGACGCCAAGGTCGAGGCGATGGAGAAGAAGGGCATCGACATCTCGATGATCTCGGCTGCGCCGCCGACGTTCTATTACTGGACGAAGCCGGAGATCGGCCTGAAGATCGCAAAGCTGCACAACGACGGCATTGCCGCGATGGTGGCGAAGCGGCCCGACCGGCTGCGCGGCATGGCGAGCCTGCCGCTGCAGGACGTCGATGCGTCGATCGCCGAACTCGAGCGCGCGGTACGCGAGTACAAGTTCAAGGCGGTCGAGATGCAGGCGATGGTGAACAACCAGCAGCTGGCCGATCCGAAGTACCGGCCGCTGTTCAAGACCGCCGAGCAGCTCGGCGTGTTCGTGTTCGTGCATCCGAACTGGTGGTGCACCGACATGGGCCTCGACAAGTACTACCTGATCAACATGATCGGCAACCCGCTCGAGACCACCATCTTCACCGCCAACATGATGTTCAGTGGCGCCCTCGACGAGGTGCCGAAGCTGCGCTTCCTGCTCGCGCACGGTGGCGGCTACGTGCCCTACCAGATCGGCCGCTTCCGCCACGGCCACTCGGTGCGCCCGGAAGCGCGTGCGCTGTCGACCACCTCGCCGGTCGACCACTTCAAGAAGTTCTACTTCGACTGCCTGACCCACAACCCGCAGTCGACCCGGCACCTGATCGACAGCGTCGGCGCCGACCATTGCGTGCTCGGGACCGACTCGCCGTACGACATGGGCGACGAGACGCCGATCGCCAACCTCGACGCGGTGCCCCGGCTCACGCCGCAGGAGCGTGAGCAGATCTGCTGCAGGACGGCATACACGCTGCTCGGCGAGTCCGGCTGACGAAGGCCGGCGCGTACGGTCGAGCGCCGTACGCGCCGGCACCGCGCCGATCCGGGGATAATGCGGGCGACACTCACGACCGGACCCATCCCGATGGCGCAGCGCATCGACCTGCATTCCCATGTGATCCCGCAGCCGTTCCTCGACGCCATCGAGGCCGATCCGGCGCGCTTCCATGCGACCGTGGAGCAGCGCGGCGAGCGGCGCTTCATCGTGCGCGGCAGCCACGCGGTACCGCTCGATGTCGCGTTCCACGATGCCGATGCGAAGGTCGAGAAGATGGACCGGCTCGGCCTCGACGTATCGGTCATCTCCGCCGGGCCGCCCGCCTATTGCTACTGGCTGCCGGCCGACGCCGGCCTGGCGGCAGCGCAGCTGGTGAACGAGGGCATCGCGCAGATGGTCGCCAGCCATCCGTCCCGGCTGCAGGGGATGGCGACGCTGCCGATGCAGGATCCCGATGCGGCGATCGCGGAGCTCGAACGCACGAAGAAGGAATACGGCTTCCGGATGGTCGAGACCGGCACCTCGATCGAGGGCGAACTGCTGGCTTCGATGAAGTTCCGTCCGGTGCTGCGCACCATCGAGCAGCTCGGCATGTCGCTCTTCACGCATCCCTACCAGTGCGTGGCGAAGGGCGGCATGGACGACTACTACCTGCGCAATTTCATCGGCTATCCGCTCGACACCACGATCATGGTGGCGCACCTCATCTTCAGTGGCGCACTCGACGACTGCCCGGGCCTGAAGATCGTGCTGCCCCATGCCGGCGGCTTCGTGCCCTACCAGATCGGCCGCTTCGACCATGGCTTCGAGGTGCGCGCCGAGGCGCAGCAGCACATCGCGCACCCCCCGACCGAGTACCGGCGCCGTTTCTGGTACGACTCGCTGGCGCACCTGCCGCAGTCGGTGCGGCACCTGATCGACACGATGGGTGCCGACCGTGTCGTGATCGGCACCGACTGCCCGTTCGACATGGCCGATTTCGATCCGATCGCCAGCCTCGAGCGGGTTCCGCGCCTGAGCGACGAGGAACGGGAATGGATCCACGGACGCAGCGCGATGGCGCTGCTTGGCTGAACGTTCGGACGCGACGACCCGATGCGGCGATGCCACAGGAGCCCGACGATGAGCAGGACAGGCGAAGTTCCCCCGATGTGCGCGGTACGGGCTGCGGTGGTTGCCGCGGGCGCAGGCGTACTGTGGCTGCTGGCCACGGCGGCCGTGCCGGCCGAGGCCGCCGTGCCGCCGATCGCCGGCAACTTCCGCGAAGGCCTGTGGGAGATGACCGTCCGCGCGGACGTTCCCGGAGCCAAGCCGATGCCGCCGATCGTGCTCAAGAAATGCATCAGCGCCCAGGAGATACAGGACCTGCAGGCCAGGGCCAGCCGGCCGCCGGGCTCCGAGCAGTGCAAGGTGTTCGACCAGCGCACCCAGGGCAGCACCACCCGCTGGAAGCTCGAATGCACCGGCCGCGTGAAGATGGCCGGCGACGGATCGGTCACGCTCACCGCCGACAGCTACGCGATGCAGTCATCGTTGGTAATGACCGGCGCGGACGGCAAGTCGATGCAGATGAACAACGAACTGAGCGGCAAGCGGCTCGGCGACTGCAAGCCCGCCTCTCCCTGACCCTTGCGGCACATGCAGGGATATTCGAACGGAAGAACGGAACTGGCATGAAATTCGACAATTACGACATCGAGATCGTCGTCCAGGGATTCCCCGGCAAGGCGGTCTGCCACGGTGGCATGGGCTGGAGTTCGGTGGTGCTGATCCGCGGTGAAGGCCGCGTGGCGCTGGTCGATACCGGGTCCTTCGGCATGCGCCGCCTGCTGCGCGAGCGGCTGGCCGACCATGGCGTGAAGCCGGCCGATGTCACCGACGTGATCCTGACCCATTCGCACTACGACCACTCGGTGAACTTCACGCTGTTCCCGAATGCGCGCATCGTGATCGGTGCGGACGAACTCGGCTGGGCAGCGGAGCAGCCCTGGGGCGAGTCGCCGGTGCCGGAGCTGTACGTGCGTGCGCTGAAGACCTGGCCGACGCTCGCCACCGCAGCCGACGGCGACACCGTGTTCCCCGGCATGACCGCGCATCTCGCGCCCGGCCATACGCCCGGCTGCATGGTCTACGTGCTGCACGGCCGCGAACGCGACATCGTGTTCACCGGCGATGCCGCGAAGAACCGTGCCGAGATGCTCTCGCGCGGCACCGACATGACCTTCAACGCCGCGCAGTCGGCGGCCTCGATCGAGTCTATCTGGGGCTACTGGCAGAAGAAGAAGGGCAGCGTGCTGGTGCCGGGTCACGACGTGCCGATGATCCAGGTCGACGGGCGCACCGAGTACCTGGGCAAGCGCGATGCACGGATCATCGCCTGGTTCGGCGAAGACCTCGAGACGACGACCGTGTTCCGGCTCGAAGCATAGGCCGGGCGACGCGCTTCAGGCGCGAGCGAGCTTCATCTGTTCGAGCGCTGCGCGGCCGACCGGCCCGTACGGGTTGGCGAAGCTCTCGGCCATCTCGTAGTGGTTGTAGCCGGTGCACAGGATGCCCTGTGCCGGCCTGCCGGCCTTCTGCAGTGCCGCGGTGAAGTCCCGCCCCTGGCGCTGGAACTCGGGCGAGTCGTCCGATCCCCAGAGCACCACCAGCGGCGCACCGATGCGGGCGAGGTGGCGCTGCGGCGACAGCTCGTGTTCCATCGCGTCGGTGAACTTCACGTAGCTGCTGCGCTGTGACAGCCGCGGGCCGCGCAGGTCGTACATGCCGCTCTGGAGTACATAGCCCTTCACTGCATCGGCGGGCAGGCCGAAGGCCTGCCAGTCGGTGATCGCCGCGCAGGCGCCCAGGTGCGAGCCCGAGGAGCGGCCGGACACGTACAGCCGGTCCGGGTCGCCGCCGAAGCCCTTCGCATTGCGGTATGTCCATGCGATCGCGCGGCGCACCTGGTCGACCATCGGAAACAGGCTGCCGCCGGTGCCGTTCACGTTGTCGAAGTCGATCGCGATGAAGTGCGCGCCGGCACGAACCACCGTCTCGGCCGGGTAGGCATGGTCGCGTGCGGTGTTGCTGCGCCAGGCGCCGCCGTGGATGTAGAGCTGGATCGGTGCGTTCGGGCGGTCGGTGCGGAAGAGGTCGAGGCCCTCGACCGGCTTGTCGCCGTAGGCGCGGCGCAGCGGCTCGCCCAGGCGCCGGCGTGCCTCGTCGCAGGTATTGTCCATGCGCCGCGTCACCGTGTCGCGGTTCGGCGCCCAGACCCGCTGGTCGTAGGCGTCGTCGAGTTCGCGCTGGTCCAGGCCCATGTACACCTCGGGGCCACGGGCGCGCGGCGCCTTCGCGCCAGTGGCGGCCTCGGCGGCCGCGGCGCTCGACGGCAGGCTGGAACCGGCGGCAGCCAGTGCCAGCGGCGCGCCCAGCATCGTTCCGAGGGCGACGCGGCGGCGGGTGTCGGGTGCGGTCATCGGTGTTCCTCCCTGGGTACGTCGGCCGGCTTCATCGCGGCGACACGGTAGGGTATCGTGGCTGTCGCCTGTGTCCATCCCCGTGATCGCCATCCCAGCCATCCCTGCCATCCCGCTGCCCGACCTGCTGCTGTTCGTCGCCGCCTGCGTCGTGCTGGTGGTGACGCCCGGCCCGAACATGCTCTACCTGCTGTCGCGGGCGATCTGCCAGGGGCGCGCGGCCGGCATGGTCTCGCTGGCCGGCGTGCTGGCCGGGTTCGTCGTGCACATGCTGTGCGCGGCGGTCGGCCTGTCGGCGCTGCTGGTCGCGGTGCCGGTCGCCTTCGATGCGGTGAAGTTCGCCGGCGCGCTCTACCTCCTGTGGATGGCCTGGGACACGGTGCGGCCCGGCGCCCGCTCGCCGCTCGAGCCGCGCGCCTTGCCGGCGGAGTCGCCGCGGGCGCTGTTCGTGAAGGGCTTCCTGACCAACCTGCTCAACCCGAAGGTCGCGATGTTCTACCTGGCGCTGTTCCCGCAGTTCGTCGATCCGGCTCGCGGGTCGGTGCTGCTGCAGTCGGTCGCGCTGGGCGGAGTGCAGATCGTCATCAGCATACTGTTCGATGTCTGGATGATCTGCACGGCCGCAGCGATTGCGCGCTGGTTCGCCCGCAACCCGGCGTGGCTGGCGGCGCAGCGCTGGGTGATGGGCGGCGTGCTGATGGCACTGGCCCTGCGCATCGCGTTCGAGCCACGCCCGGCCGGTTGAAGCTGCGGCGGCGCTGCGCTACGGGAGCGCCGGTCGCACCAGCGGCTCATGGCTGGTCAGCGTACGGAGGAACGCCACCACCTGCCGCACTTCCGTGTCGGTCAACTGGGTATCGATCAACAGCGGCGACTTGTTCGGATCGGCGCGGCCACCACTGGCCATGTAGCGCACCGCGGCCTCCAGCGAACTCACGCTGCCGTCATGGAAGTAGGGCCCGGAGATCGCAACCGAGCGCAGTGTCGGTGTCTTGAACGCCGACATGTCCTGCGGCTGCTTGGTCACTCCGAAGCGGCCGGGGTCAGGCTTGGCCTTGCCAGCCTCGAGGCCGGTGTTGTGGAAGCTGCTGTCCGAGTAGAGCGGCGGAGTATGGCAGACGGCGCAGCGGCCCTTGCCCATGAACACGTTGAAGCCCGCGATTGCATCGGCCGACACGGCGGCGGGTTCGCCCTTCTCGTGCCGGTCCCAGGTGGAATCGCCGCTGTTCTTGGTGCGCAGATACGCGGCGAGCGCTTGCACGATGGTGTCGCCCGAGGGTGCGGCATCGAACACCTGCCTGAACTGCGCGGCGTAGGCGGGAATGCTGGCCAGCTGCGCCGCCACCTTGACCGGGTCGCCGCTCATCTGGTTACGCCAGGCCGCCAGGATCTGTGCTTCCAGCGTCGCCGAACGGCCATCCCAGTACCAGCTCTTCAGGTAGGCAACGTTGTACAGCGTCGGCGTGTGCCGGGTGTTGAGCGCGCCATCGTCCCGGCGCGACAGCGGGTTCGCATCGGTCCATCCCAGGTCGCGGTAATGGCAGGACTCGCAGCTGTTCTGGCCGCTGCCGGAAAGCCGGCTGTCGAAGAACAACTGCTTGCCGAGTGCAACCTTGGCCGGAGTCGTCGGATTGTTCTCGGGGCTTGGCGGGGGCGGCAGCTGTGACAGGCGGTCGTTGCGTCCGCCGCCGGTCGCGCAGGCCGCGATCACCAGCGAGACGAGGACGGCGGCGGCGAACACACGAACCGGCCTGCTGCGCGAGAACGATTGGGACACCGGATGATCGGCCATTATTCTCCCCGCTCAGGCATTCGCAGCCGGTGGGCGGCGGGCGCCGACCTGCACCGGGAACCCTCTTGCGGGGCTATACGATATGTGCTGAAGCTACTACTTTTCCGGTCCCGCGTGCAACCTCGAGCGTCACTCGGGCTCGATACGCGCCGCCTTGACCAGCTTTGCCATCCGCGGGATGCCGCTGCGGATCAGTTCCTGCAGTTCCTTCGGCGAGGTGCCGACCACGTCGGCGCCCTGGGCGGCGAACTGCTCGCGCACCTCCGTCGTATTCAATGCCCTGCGCGTATCGGTGTTGAGGCGCCCAACGACGGAGGCAGGCGTGTTCGCGGGCGCGAAGATGCCGATCCAGAAATTCAGTTCGAAGCCCGGCAGGCCGGCCTCGACCATCGTCGGTACGTCGGGCAGCACCGGCGAGCGGACACTGCCGGTCTGCGCCAGCGGCCGGATGCGGCCGGCCTTGATGTGGCCCGAGGCGGAAATCAGGCTGTCGAAGATCAGCGGCACGCTTCCCGCGATCACCTCGGGGTAGGCCGCAGCGACGCCCTTGTAGGGGACATGGACCATGTCGATGCCGGCCATGGTGTTGACCATCTCACCCGCCAGGTGGAACACCGTACCCACGCCGGAGGACGCGAATGACAATGAACGCGTCTTCGACAGCGCGATCACGTCCTTCAGCGACTTGACCGGCAGTGCGGCGGTAGCAGCCATCACGTTCGGCGCGGTGGCGACCATGCTGATCGGCGAAAAGTCCTTCAGCGGATCGTAGGGCAGCTTGCGATACACGCTCGGCGCGATGGTGTGCGTGGAAAGGTTGCCGATGCTGATCGTGTGACCGTCCGGGTTCGCCCTGGCGACAAGGTCCGTGCCGATGGTGCCGCCGGCACCGCCGCGATTGTCGAACATCACCGGCTGGCCGAGCGTCTCCTGGAGGCGGGCGCCGATGGTGCGCGCGACGATGTCCGACACGCCGGCCGGTGCGAACGGCACGATGAAGCGGAGCGGCCGGTTGGGGAAGGTATCGGCCTGCGCATGTGCGAGCACGGGGGACAGCGTCGCGGCGACCGCGACACCGAAAGTGAAAGCGACTGCGAAGAGGTCAGTGGACTTCATTCGGGCTGGATCTTCGCGGTCTTGACGATCTCGCCCATCCGCTTCAGGTCTGTCTTCACTGCGGCCAGCAGGTCGGCCGGCGCGCCGGGCGCAACCTCCGAGCCCTGTGCGGCCATCTGGTCGCGTACCTCGGGCAGCATCAGCACGCGGTTGATCTCCTTGTTCAGGCGCGCGGTGACCGCAGGCGGCATGCCGGCTGGCCCGAACACCGCGATCCACAGCGTGATCGCATAGCCGGGCAGCCCGGCTTCGGCCATCGTCGGCAGGTCGGGCAGGGTAGCCACCCGCTTCGGCGTGGTGACCGCCAGCGGGCGCAGCTTGCCGGCCTTCAGGTGCGGGGTCATCGACAGCACGCTGTCGAAGATCATCGGCACCCGGCCACCGAACACGTCGGGATAGGCCGCCGATGCGCTCTTGTACGGCACGTGGGTGAGCGACACGCCGCCGAGTGCACCGAGCATCTCGCCAGCCAGGTGCGACGTGCTGCCGATGCCGGATGAGCCGAACGACAGTGCGCCCGGTTTCGCCTTGCCGTAGGCGATCAGTTCCTTGATCGACTTCACCGGCAGTTCGGGGTTCACCGCCAGCACGGTCGGGGTGATCGCGACCATGCCGATCGGCGTGAAGTCCTTCAGCGGGTCGTACGGCAGCTTCTTGTAGAGGTAGGGCACGATGGCATGCGTGCCGTTGCTGCCAAGCAGGATGGTGTGGCCATCGGGCTGCGCCTTGGCGACGATGTCGCTGCCGATCGAGCCGCCGGCACCGCCGCGGTTGTCGATGATGATCGGCTGCCCCAGGCTCTCCTGCATCCGGCCGGCCAGGGTGCGGCCGATGATGTCGGACACACCGCCGGCACCGAACGGCACGACGAGGCGCACCGGCCGGGTCGGGAAATCCTGCGCGGACGCATGCGGGAGGGCGGCCGCCAGCGCCAGGCCGGCGAGGCGGCCGATCAGTGCGCTCGATGCCATTGCGGGATGATTCCTGGATTTCACGGTTGGTTGCTCCTGGTGTCCATCGTCGAGTGCGCCGCGGATGCACCGCGGCGCCGTGCTGCGGTTCAGTCAGGCTGCACCCTGGCCTGGCGGACCAGCCTGCCCATCAGTGCGATGTCGCTCTTCAGCAGCGCCGCCAGCCGGGTCGGGCTGCCCGGGAACACCTCGGCTCCCTGGGCGGCGAAGGTCTCGCGCACCTCCGGCAGCGTCAGGCTGCGATTCACCTCGTCGTTGATGCGCGCGACCAGCGGCGCAGGCGTGGCAGGCGGCGCGAACAGCGCCTGCCAGAACGTCACGTCGTAGCCGGGCACGCCGGCCTCGGCCATCGTCGGCACGTCGGGCAGCAGCGCACTGCGGCGGGCGCCGAGCATCGCCAGCGGCCGGACGCGCCCGGCCTTGATGTGCGGCATCGCCGAGATCACGCTGTCGTAGACCAGCCCGATCTGCCCGGAGGCCACCTCGGGGTAGGCCGCGGCCAGTCCCTTGAACGGCACATGCACGGTGTCGATGCCGGCCAGCAGGTTGAACAGTTCGCCCGACAGGTGGAACACCGCACCGATGCCAGACGAGGCATAGCTCAGGCTGCCCGGCTTCGCCTTTGCCAGCGCGATCACGTCCTTCACCGAACGCACGTCGAGCTTCACGCTGGCACCGACGAGGTTCGGTGCCACCACCACCGTGCCGACCGGCGCGAAGCCGGTGACCGGGTCGTAGGGCAGCTTGCGGAACACGTGCGGTGCGATCGCATGGGTGGACAGGCTGCCCAGCAGCAGGGTGTAGCCGTCCGGCGTCGCCTTCGACACCACGTCTGCGCCGATGGTGCCGCCAGCGCCGACCCGGTTGTCGACGATCACCGTCTGCTTCAGCGATTCACCCAGGCGCGCCGCGATCGAGCGGCCGATGATGTCCGACACGCCGCCGGCCGGGAACGGGATGACGAAGCGCAGCGGGCGTTCAGGGTAGGACGCTGACGCATGCCCTGCGGCGGCGAGGAGCAGCGCCGCACAGGCGGCGCGGCCAGGGCGCAGCAGCAGGCGGGAACTGCATTCGGGCCGCGGTTCTGGAAACGGTCGGGGCATCGGGTAAGGGCAGGCCGAAGGGCAATGGATCATTACCCCCCGCTGCAAGTCCCGTGCCACGACCGATGCTCCGCGCAGGCGCGCGCGGTGGTAGCCCGGGAGCTTCCCCGTCGTGCGCCGTCGCCGCCCGGGTGCACCGAACCGGGGCGGCGACGCGGGTTCAGGCCGCCCGAGGCGGCGCGACGCCGATCAGGCTGTCGCGGGTGACCATCGCGGCGAGTTCCGCCTCGTCCAGGTGCTCGGTGCCGGCCGGGCGCATCGGCAGCACGATGAAACGAAGGTCTGCGTTCGAATCGTGCACATGCACCTCGACGTCGTCGGGCACGACCGAGCCGAACTCGGCCAGCACCTTTCGCGGCTCGCGCACCACGCGCGACCGGTAGGCCTTGTTGCGGTACCAGGCCGGCGGCTGGCCGAGCAGCGAGCGCGGGTAGCATGAGCACAGCGTGCAGACGATCACGTTGCGCACCGCCGGGGTGTCTTCGACCACGGTCAGCGAGGCCTCGGTGACCGGGATGCCGAGCGAGGCGGCCGCTGCCTTGCCGTCCTTCAGCAGGGTCTCGCGGAACGCCGGGTCGACCCAGGCGCGGGCGACCAGCCTGCCGCCGAGCTGGATGGTCTTGCTCTCCATCAGCTCGATCTGCTTGCGTACTTCGCGCGCGGCGATGACGTTCTGCTCGATCAGCATGTCGCGCATCACGTCGGAGGCGACCTCGAACCAGCGCGAGCGCTCATCGCCGAAATCGGGTGCCGGTGCATGCGGGTCGAAGCCTTCCGGATGCCCGTGGCCGTGGCCGTGGTCGTGATCGTGTCCGTGCGGATGATCGTGCGGCATGTCGTTCACGCTTTCTCGAGCCAGTGCTCGTAGACCTCGATGTGCAGCTTGTCGTGTTCAGGGCCCTGGTAGTCGGGCCAGATGTGGCGCTGGTCGAACACCACGCGGTAGCCGTTCACCGCCGGCCCGCCGCAGCGGCCGTAAGCGAGGTCTTCCGGGTTGAGCACCTTGCCCGTCCACTCGGTGACGATGCCGACCTTCTCGCGGATGTACCAGGGGGTGCGGACATGCCCGGACTTCGGCAGGTCGAGCACGCGGACACGGTCTCCGGCGGAGAACCGCTGGCCGGCGCCCGGGGCAGGGGTCGTGTTCATCGGCTGGCTTCCTTATCCGGCGGACGCGGCGGCGCGCTGCTTCAGGGCCGCATCGACGCGTGCCATGAACTGCTCGCGGTCGATCAGGCCCTTCTCGGTGAGGATGTCGAGCATCGCCTCGAGCCGGCGTTCGTAGAAGGACAGGGTGTTGTACTTCGCCTCTCCGAAGCTCTCGAACGCGCGGCGCATCTCGTCGACCGTCACCATGCGGCGCACCGGGTCGCCGAGCAGCCCGCGCATCGCCTCGTTCTGCTTGTGCCAGAACTGGATCGGTTCCTCGGCGGGATCGATCTCGCCGGCGGTGAGCCCGCCGATGTCGTGGTAGCCGCAGCGGCCGGGTTTCGCGGGGGGGGTGGATGTCGTCATGGTGAGGGAAATATAGCCCAATCCCGTGTTCGCATACACTTTGGGCATGTCCGGCCATCCCGAGTCCGCTCCCCGTCCTGCCCTGCGTCCGGCAGCCGCCCGCGAGCCCCTGTCGACGATCGAACCGGGCCTGCCGGCGGCGTGGTACCGGGACGAGGCGCACTACCGGCAGGAACTCGAACGGATCTGGTACGGCAGCTGGATCGCCGTTGCCCGGTGCGATGAGGTGCCGGCATCGGGCGATTTCCGGGTCGTCGACCTCGGCGACCAGTCGATCCTGCTGACCCGCAACGACGGCGGCCAGTGGCGGGCGTTCCACAACACCTGCCGCCATCGCGGATCGATCCTGTGCACCGAAGCGCAGGGGCGGTTGCGCGGCGGGCGGATCGTCTGTCCCTACCATGCGTGGACCTACGACCTCGACGGCCGGCTGCAGGCGACGCCGCGCCGGATGCCGACCGCCGATTTCGACCCTGCCGTCTTCGGCCTGTTCCCGGTGGCCGTCGATGAATGGGGTGGCTTCGTGTTCGTCCACCTGGGCAATGTACCGGTACAGCCGCTGACCGGCGCCCTGGGCTGGCTTCCGTCGTCCTTCGCGAACCATCGTCTCGACGGCCTGGTCAGCGGCCATCGCCTGGTGGTCGACGTGCAGGCGAACTGGAAGCTGGTGTGCGAGAACTTCTGCGAATGCTTCCACTGCCCTCCGGTGCATCCGGAGTTGTGCCGGGTGGTGCCTGCCTACCGGGACGGCGGCGCCTGGGGGCTTCGCCGCGAAGCCGGGGGGCGGCCGATCGCCGAGCCGGCGCCGGAGTACATGCCGGGCGCACGCACGCTCACCCTCGACGGCACGGCACGGGTGCCACCGTTCGCAGGGCTCGACGAGGCACAGCGCGCCGCGTTGTACACCCCTGCGCTGCTGCCGCCGAACCTGTTCCTGAACGTGCATCCGGACTACGTGAATTCGCACCTGATGTTCCCGACCGGGCCGGGCTCGGTGCGCATCGTCTACGACTGGCTGTTCGAGCCTCGGGCGCTGGCCGACCCGGCGTTCGACCTGGAGCACTATGTGGCGCTGTGGCGGACCACCAACCGGCAGGACGCGCGCAACTGCGAATGGCAGCAGCGCGGCCTGTGCGCACGCCCGTTCGAACAGGGCGTGTTCATGCCGCAGGAGTTCGACTGCCACCGCTTCGCATCCTGGGTGCGCACGGCACTGCAGTCGCCGGCGACCCTGCAGTCGCCGATCTGAGCGCGGGCCGCTAGTCGGGCTGTATGCCGGCCGCCCGGACCACCTTCGACCACTTGGCGATCTGCGACTTGATGTAGGCAGCGAACTCCTGCGGCGTGCCGCTGACCAGGTCCGTGCCCTGGGCGGCTGCCTTCTCTCGCGTTTCGGGCTGCTTCGCGATCTCGGCCAGTTCTCGGTTGACGCGGTTGACGATCGCCGGCGGCGTGCGCGCCGGCGCCAGCACGCCGTTCCAGGCGCTGACGTCGAAGCCCGGCAGACCGGCTTCTGCGACCGTCGGTACGTCCGGCAGCGCCGCTGCGCGGCTCGGGCTGCCGATGCCCAGTGCACGCAGGCGGCCGGCCTGGATGTGCGGCATCGCCGCCGGCACGGTCGAGAAACTCATCTGGATCTCGTTGCCGAGCAGGGCTGCAAGCTGGGCACCGGTGCCCTTGTAGGGCACGTGGACGATGTCGACCTTGGCCATCAGCTTGAACAGTTCTCCGGCCAGGTGCGCCGAGGCCCCGGTCGAGCCGGCGCCGTAGTTCATCTGTCCGGGCCGGGCGCGTGCCTGCTCGATCAGCTCCTTCACCGACCGCGCCTGCACGCCCGGGGCCACCAGCAGCACGCTGTGCGTCAGCGCGACCAGTCCGATCGGCGAGAAATCGTCGAACGGATCGTAGGGCAGGCGGCTGTGCATGCTCGGCAGCACCGAATGGCTGGTGTGCGTGAACAGCAGCGTGTGGCCATCCGCAGGCGAGCGTGCGACCAGTTCGGAGGCGATCATGCCGCCGCCGCCGGCGCGGTTGTCGATCAGGATCTGCTGGCCGAGCAGCGGTCCGAGCCTCGACGCGTACAGCCGTGCCAGCAGGTCGGTGCTGCCGCCGGGGGCTGACACCGCAACCATGCGGATCGGCTTGTCCGGCCAGGCATGGGCAGGCGAGGCGACGGCCGCGCAGGCCAGCCAGAGCAGTGTGCGGCGGGTGGCGGGCGTCATTGGCACGGACACGCGCAACGGGCGGGCGGCAGCTTCCATGCCGAGGGACGGCGGAACATGCGGCAACTCATGGATGGCATGCCCGGCGCACTGCTCGCGACAGAAAGGTCTCTTGTCGACCGGCAGGCTTGGCCCTGGCGGGCGGAGGCCGGCCCTGATTGGTCTGCTCTCGCATAGCGCGAGACTGTAGCGCGTACCGCGGGTGCTGGCTACTGCACCGCACGGATTTGCTATGCTCCGCGCCTCCGATTCATCCTGCGGTATTCCGACGGACCCCAGATGAGTGTGCGCATCGACAAGTGGCTCTGGGCCGCGCGCTTCTTCAAGACCCGTACGCTGGCGCAGGATGCGGTGGCCGGTGGCCGAATCCGGATGAACGGCGACCGGGTCAAGCCGGCCAAGGACGTGAAGCAGGGCGATGCGATCGAGATCCGGATCGGTGAGTACGATTGGTCGGTGCAGGTGACCGCCCTCGCCGACAAGCGTGGCTCGGCCGACCTCGCGCGTAGCCTTTACACGGAAACGCCCGACAGCATCGCGCGCCGCGCCGCGCTGGTCGCGGACCGCAAGGCGATGCTCTCCGGTGAATGGGCCGGGCGCACCGGCCGGCCCACCAAGCGCGACCGGCGCGAGACAGACCGCCTGCGCGGACACGGCGAATGAGGCGGCGAATGAGGCGGCCCGGCGCGGCTCGGTCGGGTTTCGCGACGTGCCTGGCATCAGGATTCCTGCTGTGCGCGTTGCAGGCGGGCGCCAGCGCCCAGGCCCCGGCTGGCGCAGCGCCCGGCGCGCCGCAGGCAGCCGAAGCGGTTGCACCCGTTGCGGCGCGCCCGAAGATCGGGCTGGTGCTTTCCGGCGGCGGCGCACGCGGGGCCGCGCATGTCGGAGTACTGAAGGTGCTGGAGGAACTGCGTATTCCGATCGACTACATCGCTGGCACCAGCATGGGCTCGATCGTCGGCGGTGCCTACGCCTCGGGCACCCCAGTGGCCGAGATGGAGGCGGTGCTGGGCAAGCTGAGCACCGCTGCGCTGATGGTCGACAGCCCGGATCGTATCGACCAGCCGATCCGGCGCCGCCGGGACGACTTCGCGCCGTACATCGGCCCCGAGTTCGGCGTCCGGGGCGGTTCGCTGCGCCTGCCGCGTGGTGCGGTGTCCGGCGTGGCCCTGGAAGCCGTGCTTCGCCGCCTGGTCCGGGCGCGTGGCATCGACCAGTTCGACCGGCTGCCGATCCCGTTCCGTGCGATCGCCACCGACATCGAGAACGGCGAGCGCGTGGTGCTGTCCAGCGGCGAACTGGCCGGTGCCATGCGGGCGAGCATGGCCGTGCCGGGGCTGGTCGCCCCGGCCGAGATCGGCGGGCGCCTGCTGATCGACGGCGGACTCACGCGCAACCTTCCGGTCGATGTCGTTCGGGCGATGGGTGCCGACATCGTGATCGCGGTCAACCTGGGCACGCCGCTGCTGCGCCGGGACCAGCTCGATGGGCTGCTGGGTGTCAGCGTGCAGATGCTGGGCATCCTGACCGAACAGAACGTACGCGCCTCGCTGGCGGAACTGCGCCCGCAGGACATATTGATCGAGCCCCAACTCGGGGACTACTCGGCCGGCGACTTCGACAACATGGAGAAGACGGTGCCGATCGGCGTGGCTGCGGCACGCCTTGCGGCGGCACGCCTGCAGGAACTGGCACTGTCGCCGCAGGCCTATGCCGCGCTGCGCAGGGCGCAGTCGACGCAGGTGCTGGTCGACCGCCGGCCGATCGACGAGATCCGGATCGAGGGCCTGTCGCGCGTGAACCCGGTGGTGGTCGCCAATGCGCTCGATACCAAGGTGGGTCGTCCGGTCGACCAGGCGGTGCTCGACGCCGACCTGCGGCGCGTGTTCGGACGGGGCGAGTTCGAGCACGTCCGCTACAGCCTGCTGGACGAGCCCGGCCGGCGGGTGCTGTCGATCCGCGCGCCGGAGCGGTCATGGGGGCCGCAGTACCTGCGCTTCGGCCTGGGCCTGTCCAGCGATCTTCAGGGCGAAAGCTATTTCAACCTGCTCGGCAGCTACCGTCGGGAATGGATCAACGCGCTCGGTGCGGAATGGCGTACCGATGTCCAGCTGGGCCACGACAACCGCTTCGTGTCCGAGTTCTACCAGCCGCTGACCGTCGAGCAGTGGCTGTTCGTCGCGCCGCGGGTGGAGGTCATCCGGCGGCCGATGCCGCTGTTCCGCGGCGACATCCGCGTCGGACGCCTCGACGAGTCGGTGGAGCGCGTGGCGCTGGACGTCGGCAGCCAGTTCAGCCGCCACGCGGAAGCCCGGATCGGCGTGCTGGCCGGGCAGAAGCGGCTGGCCGTGGACACCGGTGCGATCCTGCTGCCGCCGTCGCTGAGCACGTTCAATGAAGGCGCGTTCACTGGCCGCGTCCTGGTCGACCGGCTGGACAGCGCGCGCTTCACGCGCAGTGGCTACAGCGCGGCGCTGAACCTTTTCGGCTCGCGTACCGCGCTCGGCGCCGATGCTGGCTACACGCGATTCGATGTCGACCTGCTCGGTGCGGCCTCGGGCGGCGCACATACTTTCCAGCTGGGCCTGCGCAGCAGCGGGGCAGTCGGCAGCTCGCCGCTGCCGCTGAACGACCTGGTGCAATGGGGCGGCTTCCAGCAGCAGTCGGGATATAGTGCCGGGCAGCTGCTCGGCCAGGGGCTCGACTACGGGCGCGTCACCTACCTCAACCAGCTGATCAAGCGCGGGCTGCTCGAAGGTGCCTATGTCGGTGCATCGCTCGAAGCCGGAAAGATTCGCGGGGCGCAGTTCGCGGAGTCGCCGTCCGGCCTGCTCGTCTCCGGCTCGCTGTTCGTCGCGATGGATACCGTGCTCGGTCCGGTGTACCTGGCGTGGGGGCGGGCGCGCGACGGCAACAGCTCTTTCTACCTTTACCTCGGCCGGCCGTGAGCGTGTCCGACGGGATGGCCGGGCGCAGTGGCTGCGCGGGTCGCCGGGCCTGGCGGGCCTCGGCAGCACGGGCTGGCATTACAATGAGCAGATGAAGCTCTCCGTCCTCGACCAGTCCCCGATCATCAGCGGCTGCACGCCGGCGCAGGCCATTGCCGAGACGATCGCTCTTGCCCGGGCGGCGGAGTCGCTGGGCTATTCTCGATACTGGCTGGCCGAACATCATTCTACCCAGGCGCTCGCCGATCCCTGCCCCGAGATACTGGTCGGGCGGGTGGCGGCGGCGACCTCGACGATCCGCGTCGGCACTGGCGGGGTGCTGCTGCCCTACTACAGCGCGCTGAAGGTGGCCGAGCAGTTCCGGATGCTCGAGGCGTTGTTCCCCGGGCGGATCGACCTGGGCATCGGGCGTGCGCCCGGCAGCGACCAGCGCACGGCGATCGCGGTCGGTGGCGGGCGCTATCCCACCGCCGAGGAATTCCCGCAGCAGGTGGTCGACCTGGTCGGTTTCCTGGACCGCACGCTGCCCGCCGAGCATCCGTTCGCGCGCGTCACCGCCCAGCCTGCGGGCGAGGGCTCGCCGGAGGTTTGGCTGCTCGGTTCCTCCGATTACAGCGGTGCGCTGGCCGCGCACCTCGGGCTGCGATTCTCTTTCGCGCACTTCATCAGCGCGCATGGCGGTGAGGCGGTGATGAACGCCTACCGCGAACGTTATCGCGCGTCGCCGCGCGAGGCCGCGCCGCACGCGATGCTCACCGTTTTCGCGGTCTGTGCCCCGACCGATGCCGAGGCCGACCGCCTCGCCGGGTCGATCGACCTGCGCCGGCTGCGCATGCAGCAGGGCATCAACCTGCCGGTGCCCTCACAGGCCGAGGCGGACGGCTATGCCTACAGCGCACCCGAGCGTGCCGTGGTTGCGCGCAACCGTGCCCGTACCCTGATCGGCTCTCCGCAGCGGCTTCGGCGCGAAATGCTGGCTCTGGCCGACACGTTCTGTGCCGATGAACTGATGATCCTCACCATTACCGGCGACTATGCCACCCGGCGCCGTTCTTATGAACTGATCGCCGAGGCGTTCGACCTGCAACGGACGGCATCGACTGCCGTGGCCGCCTGATGTCCGTCCCGGCCGTGGCATCGTGCAGGCTGCCCAGGTGAGGCGGGTGTACTCGGCCGGCGACATCGTCGATGCACGGTTGCTCGCCGATGCGCTTGCCGACGTGCAGATCCAGACGCACCTCTTCAACGCCAGCGCGGTCGGCGCGATGGGTGACCTGCCGTTCGGCGAGACGTGGCCGGAAGTCTGGATCGCCGACGAGCGAGACCTCGCGCGCGCGCGCGCGGTCGTCGCTGCGCACGCGGCACGGCGAGCCGCCATCGGCAGCGTTCATTGCGGCGCGTGCGGCGAGGATAGCCCGTCGAATTTCGGCTGCTGCTGGAGTTGCGGCGCGGATATCGCGCCGGAGGACGACCATCGGGTCGCCAGCGCGCCCGGAGACCTTCATTGAGCGTGCCGGGTATCACGGTGATCGGCGCGGGCATCGTCGGCGTTGCGGTGGCGAGCTACCTGCGGCGCGACGGCCACGCGGTCACGCTGGTCGATCGTGGCCCCCCGGGCGAGTTCACGTCGATGGGCAACGCCGGTATCCTCAGTCCGGGCTCGGTGGTGCCGGTCGGCATGCCGGGCGTGCTGAAGAAGGTGCCCCAGTGGCTCACCGACCCGGCGGCCCCGCTTTCCGTCAAATGGGGTTACCTGCCGCAGGCGGCGCCGTGGCTGTGGCGCTTCATCCGTTCCAGCCGGCGTGAACGCGTCGAGGAGATTGCCGATGCGCTGCGCCCGCTGCTGGGAGGCACTTTCGAGGCATACCGTACGCTGACGCACGCAGCCGGCTGCACCGACCTGATCAACCAGTCGGGCTACATCGCGGTGTACGAGACCGATGCCGCCTACCGGGCCGATGCGCTTGCATGGCAACTGCGGCGCGACCGCGGTGTGAAGGTGATCGAACTCGACGCAGCGCAGATCCGCGAGCACGACCCCGACCTGGCGCCGATCTACGTGCGCGGCGTGCTGCTGCCAGAGCAGGGCCATGTCGCGAATCCGCTGTGGCTGACCCGGCGGCTGTTCGACCATTTCATCGCGTCCGGGGGCGATTACCTGCAGCGTGATGTGTCGGGCTTCGACCTGTCCGGAGGACGGGTGGCGGCACTGGCGACCACCAGCGGCCCGCTTCCGGTCGACCGCGTCGTGCTGGCGGCCGGTGTGTTCTCGGCACGGCTGGCGGCCCGGCTCGGCACGCATGTGCCGCTGGAATCGCAGCGTGGCTACCACGTCCACTTCCCGGAGCCCGGCATCTCGCCGCGGACCCCCGTGATGTCCGGCGAATTCAAGTTCTTCACCACGCCGATGGTCGATGGTCTGCGCAATGCCGGCACGGTCGAGATCGCCGGCCTCGCTGCGCCGCCGACGCAGGCCCGCATCGACGCGCTGGTACGCCATACGAAGCGGATGTACCCGGGCGCGCGGCTGGACGGCATGAGCACCTGGATGGGCCATCGGCCCTGCACCCCTGATTCGCTGCCGGTTATCGGGCGCTCGCGGCAATTCGGCAATGTCTACTTTGCCTTCGGTCATGGTCACACCGGATTGTGCGGCGGCGCGCCGACTGGCCGGCTGATGGCCGACCTGGTCGCCGGACGACCACCGTGCATCGATCCTGCCCCGTACAGCCCGGAGCGCTTCTGACCGTCCCCTGACTCGAAGGGGCGGTACAACGACGATCGGCTGTTGCCTCGCTGACCGGGCGCACCGTCAACGGGCGCGGTGGGCGCGGGCCGCACCACCGGCATGCATCGAATGGTGCCTTGACGTTTCGCGTGGGAAGCGCGGCAGCGCGCTGCGCAGCACGCGCGGCATGGACGCCTTCAACGGCAAGGACGGTGCCTTGGCATGGGGTTTGCAAGCAGCAGGGCAAACGAACCCGGAGGAGAAGCACGTCGGGCTTTTCGGAGTGACTGATGAAGTGGTCGACATGAACTACAGCGAATGCTTGAAGCAGATGGCTGGTGAAGCCGACCTGCCACGGGACATGGCGGATTGGGAAGCCGAGACGGTCTTCGCTGCGATGCTCGATGGCGGCGTGCCGGAACTCGAACTGGGCGCGATGCTCGCCATGCTGCACCAGAAAGGCGAGTCGGCGAGCGAAATGCTGGGCTTCGGCCGTGCGCTGGCCCAGCGCGTCGTGCGGCTCGAGCGCGTGCATGAGTCGGTGCTGCCGGTGGTGCTGCCGAGCTACAGCGGTTCCAGCGAAGAACCCAACCTGCTGCCGCTGCTGGCGCTGCTGTTGCAACGGTTCAATGTGCCCGTGCTGATCCACGGCACGCTGAACCGGGAGGGCAGCGTGTCGGCCGCGTACGTGCTGCGTGAACTCGGCATCATGCCCAGCATCGGTGCCGAACAGGCGCAGGCGGAACTCGCCACGCGCGGCATCGCGTTCATGCCTGGCGGTGCGCTTGCCCCCGGGCTGGCGACGCTGATGTCCCTGCAGGCCCGGCTCGGCGTGCGCAGCGTCGCCCACCTGATGGCCAAGCTGGTGTCGCCGTTTCCCGATGGCTGCCTGCGCGTGATCGGCGCCAGCCATCCCGGCTATCTCTCGAAGCTGCAGCAGTACTTCCTCGCGTCCGGTGAAGTGGCGATGCTGCTCGAGGGCATGGGTGGCGAGCCGTTCGCCAACCCGCACCGGCGCCCGCGCATCGAACTGTACGATGGGGGCATGTGCAACGTGCTGTTCGAGGCCGAGGCCGAACCGACGCGATCGCTCGGCAGCGTGCCGCGGTCCTCCGCCCCGGCGGTCACCGCGCAGTGGATCCGGGCTGCGCTTGCCGGCAAGGTGCCGCTGCCGATGCCGCTGATCAACCAGCTGGCCTGCTGCCTCTACGCGACCGGATACACCTCCGACATGAACCAGGCGAAGGCGCTGGTGGCGGTCGAGGCGGGCAGCCTCGTCGCTGCCTGATATGGCTGCCTGAGGTGGCTGACCGAGGCAGGTAACGGTCAGGCACGATGTTACGCTTGCGCTCCCCTTGCGACTGTCCGTGAAAGGCGATCGATGAGCACAGCAGGCATGAAGGCAGGTCCTCACTATGAACCGTTCGGCTGGCACCAGTGGCCGGAGGACTTCTGGTTTTCGTACCAGTTCCGGCGCGGACTCGGCGAGACCCAGGAAGGCGGCGGTGCGGTCAGCGAATGCTTCCAGACCGCGAGCCGGATCAAGCCGCTCGACCCCGAGAGCTGGTTCGCAGAGTGGACGATCACCGCGAAGCGCAACCATGTGCGCGGCGACGAGGCGGCTGCGAACGGGCATGTGCGCACCGCGATGAACTGCTGGCTGCGCGCGGCGAACTACTATCGGCAGGCCGAGTTCTGGCTGGCGGGGGAGGATCCGCGCCGCCTGCAGACCTTCACCGAGGGCGAACGCTGCTCGCACCAGTTCCTGCGCCACCTCGACCCGCCCGGCGAAGTGGTGGACATCCCGTACGAGCCGGGCAAGCCGCTGCCGGCCTACTTCATCCGTTCGCCGCACGGTGCCGCGAAGCAGCCGGTACTGATCTCGTTCGGGGGCATCGACTCGTTCAAGGACGAACTGTGGTTCATGACCGGCCACGGCGCCCTGCAGCGCGGCATCTCGGTGCTGCTGGTCGATGGTCCGGGCCAGGGTGGGGCGCTTCGCCGCCACGGCCTGCGCACCCGGCACGACTATGAAGTGCCGGTCGGCAAGTGCATCGACTGGCTGGAAGGGCGCAGCGACATCGACCCGTCGCGCATCGCGGTCAGTGGTTCCAGCCTCGGTGGCTACTATGCCGCCCGCGCCGGCGCGAAGGAGCCGCGCCTCGCCGCGGCGATTTCCCACAACGCCATCTGGAGTGTCCACCAGCGGTTCGGCGAGCGCGGGGAAGACCACGGGCTGGCGGGCCACATGAAATGGATCACCGGCACCCGGTCGATGGCCGAGGCGACCGAGTACGTGCGCGCGTTCGTGCTCGAAGGCGTGCTCGATTCCATGCGCTGTCCCTACCTGGTCATCCATGGCGGGCACGACGTGCTCGGCGTCGAGAACGCGCGCACCGTGTACGACTACGCGCGGTCGAAGGGTATCGATGCGACGCTGCGGCTGGTCACCGCGGACGAGACCGGCGCCGAGCATTGCCAGCACGACAACCCGACGATCGGCCAGGAACTGATGCTCGACTGGCTGTGCGACCGCTTCGGCATCGACCAGCGCAGGTTGCGCTTTACCGCGAGCTGAGCGTGACAGGCGCGGCAGTGGCGGTCGGCAGACCGGCGCCACCGCCGCGTCACCAGGGCGGGCTCAACGGCCCTTCCCTGCCTTGTCCAGCCCCAGGATCCGGTCGCCGGCCTTGATGCCCCGCTGCGCGAACCAGCCGCGATTCATCTCGAGTGCGTAAAGAGCCTCGCCGTCCGACGGATGGCCGTCGGTCGTGAACGGCATCATGTCGCGGATGTTGAGGATCGTACCCTTTGCGTCGACGAAGGCGATCGACAGCGGGAGCGGGGTATTCTTCATCCAGAAGGACTGCCGCTGCGCCGCGGGAAACACGAACAGCATCCCTTCGTTGTCCTTGAGGTCGTATCGGAACATCAGGCCGCGTTCGCGGGTATCCGGGCTCGCCGCCACCTCGGCGACCAGCGTATGCCGGCCGATCGAGAGGGGCAGGGTCGGCAGTCTGGGCTGTGCCTGGCCCTGCGCGAACGTGCTGCCGGCCAGTGCGAACCAGAACAGAAACAGAAGGAAGGTGGCGCCATGAAACAGTCGGTACATCGTTCGCTCCTCCCCGCTCGCGCGGATGGGTTCTGGTTGTCCCGGGGCTGCGTGGCCGGTCTTTCCGCCAGCCTGGCCGCTACCCTTGCAGCGTCGGCACTGAGCTTCGCGCATGCCGCCGCGCCCTGGCCGGCCCGCCCGATTCGCATCGTGGTGACTTTCCCGCCCGGCGGTGCCAGCGACATTGTCGCACGGCTGATTTCGAGCCAGATGGCCGAGCGCGTCGGGCAGACGGTGGTGGTCGACAACCGGCCCGGTGCCGGCGGCACGCTGGGCGCCACGATCACCGCGCAGGCCCAGCCGGACGGCCATACGCTAGTGCTATCGAACACGGCCCCGTTCTCGGTGTCGCCGTTCATCTATCCGTCCGTGCGCTATGACCCGGTGAAGGGTTTCACGCACATCGCATCGATCGGTGCGGTTCCGAACGTGATCGCGGTGTCCAATGCGCTCGGCGTGAAGAACGTCGCCGATCTGGTCGCGGTTGCACGCAGCGGCCGGACGCTCAACTACGGGTCGAGCGGCGCCGGTTCGGTCGGGCATGTCGTCGGCGAACTGTTCCAGCGGCAGTTCAAGGTGACGATGACCCATGTGCCGTACAAGGGCGCGGCGCCGATGCTGGTCGATCTGCTCGCCAACCAGATTCCACTCGCGTTCGATACCCTGCCGCAGAGCCTGCCGCATGCCCAGCGCGGGGCGCTGCGCATCCTGGCGGTGACCTCGGCTAAGCGGGTCGGCGCGGCGCCGGAAATCCCCGCGGTCGGAGAACTCGGCTACCCGTCGCTGGTGGCGGAGAACTGGCTCGGGCTATCCGGTCCGACCGGTATCCCGGCACCGGTGGTCGAGGCACTGCACCGCACGGTGGGCGAAGTGATCGGCCTGCCGCAGGTGTCCGCACGCATGGACGAACTGGGCATCGTGCGCCGGCCGATGACTGCCGTGGGCTTCGCGGCATTCGTCGCGGCGGAAGTGGGGGCCTGGCAGCCGGTACTGAAGGCTGCCGGGATTCGCACTGAATGAGTACCTGTGGCGAGCCGGTGCAGCGGGTACCGGTATTCATGTTCGGATGGCCGGGGCGCGGCAGCTTCAATGCTTCGGCGGCCGCGGCGGTCGATCGGTTGCGCGAGCCGCTCGCCGCCGAGGGCATTGCGATCGTCCCCTGCTGGCGGCAGGCCTTCGATGTGCCGGAACGCATTGCCGCGATCGCTGACGTGCTGGCCGACGGGCCGCCGCTGGTGGTGGTGCACGGGGGGCAGGGCGATGCGCCGGTCGCCCGCCTCGCGCCGCTGCATCCGGCCGTGCGCTTCGCGGTCACCCAGGGCTCGGTCACCGGCGCGAACGTCGCCAGCTACGAGGTCAGGCAGGAGGAATCCGCGTTCCTGGCCGGCGTGCTCGCCGCGCGCGCGACGCGAACCGGGATCGTGGCGCATCTGTCGGGAGAGCGCGTGCGTCCCGGCCTGCTCGGGCGCGCGGCGTTCGTCGCCGGCGTGCAGGCGGAGGCACCCGGCATGCCGGTGCTGACCGCCTTCTGCGGCCACCAGCACGAGCCGGCGCTGGCCCATAGGTGGGCCAGTGCGATGTTCGATGCAGGCGCGGACATCCTGTTCACGATGCTCGATGGCGGCCGTCCCGGTGCGATCGATGCCTGCCGCGAGCGCGGCACCGCGCTGATCGGCAACGTCGAAGACTGGACGCTGCGTGAGCCGCAAGTCTGCATCGCGTCGGCGATCGCCGACAGCGGCTGGGGCATCGCACGCGCGGTCGACGACTGGCGTACCGGACGCTTTCCCGCGGGCACCCATGTGCGCGTCGGTCTCGCCGACCCGTCGGTGGTGCGGCTGGTCATCGCGCTGCGGTTGCAGGCGGCGCATGGCGCCGCCGTCGCTGCGCACGCGGCTGCGCTCGTGCAGGGGCGCTGCACCCTGCCGCAAGATTACAATGGTGCCGAGTTCGAGTTGCCGCCACCGGGCTGAGCCGATCCGTTGCACGGTCCGGTCCGGTTGCTGTAGTAGCCGTCGCTGTCGTAACTGTCGCTGTCGTAACTGGTGCAGGAGCCTTGCATGATCCGTCGTCCGTCGTTCCCCCGATCGCCCGCCACTGCCGTGCGCTTCCTCGTTTTCCAAGGTCTCGCCGTCGGCTTCGCCGCCGGCACCGGAACCGTCATGGCGGCCGCACCCTCCGGCCCGGGCGGCTATCCGAACCGTGCGATCCGGATGGTGGTGCCGTTCGCGCCCGGTGGCGCAACCGACATCCTTGCCCGGATCACCGGTGCGCGGCTGACCGAGGTCTGGGGGCAGACGGTGGTCATCGACAACCGCCCCGGTGCCGGCGGCACGATCGGGGCGGCGATCGCCGCAAAGTCGAACCCGGATGGCTACACGCTGGTGATGGGTACCAACGCCTCGCATGCGATCGCGCCCAGCCTGTACCCGAAGCTTCCGTACTCGCCGCTGAAGGATTTCGCGCCGATCACGCTGGTGGCCAACGTGCCGCAGGCGCTGATGGTCCACCCCTCGCTGCCGGTGAAGGATGTCAAGGAACTGATCGCCTATGCCAAGGGCAAGCCGGGCGCGCTCAACTACAGTTCGGCCGGCACCGGCACGCCGGGCCACCTCGGGCTGGAACTGTTCCAGATGATGAGCGGCACCAAGATGGTCCATGTGCCATTCTCCGGCGGGGCACCGGGCCTTGCCGCGCTGGTCGGCGGCCAGGTACAGGTGATGGCCGACAACATGAATTCGGCGCTGCCGATGATCAAGTCGGGCAAGGTACGCGCGATCGCGGTGACCACCGCGCAGCGCTCCGTGGCGCTGCCCGACACGTCCACCGTGGCCGAGCAGGCACTGCCCGGATTCGATTCCGGATCGTGGTTCGGCCTGTTCGCACCGGCTGGCACCCCGAAAGACATCGTCGCCGCGCTGAACGCAGAAGTCGTGAAGATGCTGAAGGCACCCGATGTGCGCGAGCGCATGCTGCAGCAGGGCGCAGAACCGGCCCCGACCACGCCGGCCCAGTTCGAACAGCTGGTGCGAAGCGACATTGCGCGCTGGGCCAAGGTGATCCAGGTGTCGGGTACCAAGGTGGATTGAGCGCCTCGCCCGCCTTGGTCGTCCGCAGCCCTCGGCCCACGACTGGCGCAGCAGGCCGCGCCGCCTCTGCTACGATCGCGCCTGTCCCAGCATGGAGAAACCAGTAATGGCGAACAAATCAGCAACCGGTACCAGCAAGTCCGTGGTGAAGAAGGCTGCGGTGAAGAAAACCGCAACTGCCCGCAAGGTCGGTCCGAAGGGCATGACATTCTGCACGCTGGCCGGCCGCGACGGCATGACCCTGGGCGTGCGCACCGGCAAGGGCATCCTCGACGTGGCGAAGGCGGCGGAACTGTTCCGCGTCAAGGCGCCCACGACGATCCACCAGGTGATGGAGGGTGCCGACTGCGCGCCGCTGGTGAAGCTGGTCGAGAAGGCCACCAGCGACGCGCGTGGCAAGTCGGTGCTGGTCAGCGAGGCGAAGGCGAAGTTCGGCCCGGCTGTGCCCAACCCGGAGAAGATCATCTGCGTCGGCCTGAACTACCGCCAGCACGCAGCCGAAACCGGCAGTGCGATTCCGCCGGTGCCGCTGCTCTTCAACAAGTTCAACAACGCGCTGACCGGCCATCGCTCGACGGTGAAGCTGCCGAGCAAGGTCGACAGGCAGTTCGACTACGAAGTCGAACTGGTGATCGTGATCGGCAAGACCGCACGCGACGTCAGCGAGGCGGATGCACTCAAGTACGTGTTCGGCTACGCCAACGGCAACGACCTGTCGGCGCGCGGCCTGCAGCGAGCGACCAGCCAGTTCATGCTGGGCAAGATCCCTGACGGCTTCGCGCCGCTCGGCCCGTGGGTGGTGAGCGCGGACCAGATCAAGGACCCGAACAACCTCGCGATCCAGACCTGGGTGAACGGCAAGATCCGCCAGGACCTGAACACGTCCGACATGATCTACGACTGCAAGACGATCATCAGCTACTGCTCCAGGCACATGACGCTGAAGCCGGGCGACATCATCTACACCGGCACGCCGCAGGGCGTGATCCTCGGCTACCCGAAGGACAAGCAGAAGTGGCTGAAGGCCGGAGACCGGGTGAAGACGGTCGTCGAACAGCTGGGCGAGCTGGAAGTCACGCTGGCCTGACCTGGATCCGGCGCCGGCGTGCCGAAGGGCGCGCCAGCGCCGGGCTTGTTGTGGATACGGCGGGCCTCAGGGCCGCCGCCTGAACGGAGGAGCATTCCGATGAGTCTCACCGCCGAAGCACTGGGCAACGAATTCCGTGGCTACCTCGAAGCCGAGCCGGGGCCGAAAGGGCGCGAGAAGGTGCGCGACCGCCTGAAGCAGGTCCTGACCGACGCCGAGTTCGTCTCGAAGTATCTGCGCGAAGACACGAAGGAACGCGAGATCCTGTACGAAGACCCGAAGCTGGGCTTCTGCATTCTCGCCCACCACTACCGCGGTCCGAAGGACAGCCCTCCGCACGACCATGGCCCGTCATGGGCCATCTACGGCCAGGCGAAGGGCGAGACGCTGATGAACGACTACCAGTTGCTCGAGGCGGCCTCGGAAGACACGCCCGGCAAAGTGAAGAAGACCCGCAGCTATCCGCTGACCCCGGGCATCGCGCATGTGTACAACGAAGGCGACCTGCATTCGCCCCACCGTACGGCCTCGACGCACCTGATCCGCATCGAAGGCATGAACATGGAGAAAGTGCGCCGTCTGAAGTACCAGGCGGTCTGACGCGGCGTCTGCGTTTCATGCCGGTGGCCGCGGTCGCCGGCGTGAAGCGTGCTCAGCCGCGGCCGGTACTGCCGAAACCACCCGCGCCGCGTTCGCTCTGGTCGAACGACTCGACGACCTCGAACGCCACCTGCACCACCGGCACGACCACCAGTTGCGCGATGCGCTCCATCGGCTCGAGCGTGAACGCGGCATTGCCGCGATTCCACAGCGACACGAACACCTGGCCCTGGTAATCGGAGTCGATAAGCCCCACCAGGTTGCCCAGCACGATGCCGTGCTTGTGCCCGAGGCCGGACCGTGGCAGCACCATCGCGGCCAGCCCGGTGTCGGCCAGGTGCATCGCGATCCCGGTGGGGATGAGTTCGGTGCGCCCGGGCTCGACCACCATCGTCTCCGCTATGCAGGCACGCAGGTCGAGGCCGGCCGAGCCGGCAGTCGCGTAGGCGGGCAGCTGGCTGCGCAACCGGTCGTCGAGGATGCGCAGCGCTACGGTGGGACGGGAGATTGGAGCGGTCATCGGGGCTGGTAGAGCTTCGAGATATGGGCGATCAGCATGCGTGCCTGCTCGAGCTTCGACGCGCGCGGCAGCGGATGGCGTCCGTCGTCGTCGAACAGCACGAGTTCATTGTCGTCCGCGCCGAAGGCCGTCTGCACGAAGTTCGCGGCGAGCAGCGGGAGGTTCTTGCGGCGCCGCTTGGCCTCGGCGAATTCGTCGAGGTTCTCGCTCTCGGCCGCGAAGCCGACGCAGAACGGCGGATCGGGGAGGGCGCTCACGCTGGCGAGGATGTCCGGGTTCGGCGCGAGTTCGAGCGTGAGGATATGTGCATCCTTCTTGATCTTCTGGTCGCTCGGGTTGAGGACATGGTAGTCGGCGACCGCGGCGACGCTCACGAAGATGTCGGCATCGGGTACGAAGGCATTCACCGTGGCGAGCATGTCCTGCGCGCTGGAGACCTGCGCAAAGCGCGCCACCGGCGGCGCGTCGAGCGAGGTGGGGCCACTGACCAGGGTGACCTCGGCGCCGGCCTCCCAGGCGGCACGCGCGATGGCGTAGCCCATCTTGCCCGAACTGAGGTTTGTGATCGCCCTGACCGCATCGATGCGTTCGAATGTCGGGCCGGCGGTGACCAGCACCCGCAGGCCGTTCAGCGTCTTGGTGGTGAACGACCGTACGACGCGCTCTGCGAGCTGTGCCGGCTCGAGCATGCGGCCCATGCCGATCTCACCGCAGGCCTGGTCGCCCGCGGCCGGGCCCCATATCTCGATGCCGTCGTCGAGCAGGCGCGCGATGTTGCGCCGCGTTGCCGGGTTCTCCCACATCTGGCGGTTCATCGCCGGGGCGACGGCAAGCGGGCAGTCGCGCGCGAGGCACAGCGTCGACAGCAGGTCATCGCACAGTCCGTTGGCGAGCTTCGCGATGAAGTCCGCCGACGCCGGCGCGATCAGCACCAACCCCTTGTCGCGCGAGAGCTCGATATGGGCCATGTTGTTCGGCACACGCGGATCCCAGGCGTCGTGCCAGACGGGCCGGCCTGATACCGCCTGCAGCGTGACCGGGGTGACGAACTGGCGTGCCGCCTCGGTCATCACGACGTCGACCTCGTTACCCTGCCCGACCAGCAGGCGCACCAGTTCGGCGGTCTTGTAGGCGGCAATGCCGCCGGTGATGCCAAGCAGCAGGCGGTCGACGCGGGGAGGGTTCATGGGCCGGGCGGTAGCAGGGAGGGCAGCGGTGGGGCAACGGTGGGGGCAGCGCGCAGGGTGGGCCGGTGCCCGTGAGGCCGCGCAAGGGATTGTTTCTACGGGGATCGGGCCGATCCCGCGGGCGCATCCCACCCGCCGGCGCCGTAGTGTAGCGCTTCCGCAGTTGCCCGCACCCGGTGGACACGTCCGATGGAAATGCCATGACTCCGATCAAGCAATGGCCGAGCGGCGAACGGCCGCGCGAGAAACTGCTCGCACGCGGCGCCGACGCCCTGTCCGATGCCGAACTGCTGGCCATCCTGCTGCGCCACGGGGTGCGCGGGCATACAGCGCTCGACCTCGCACGCGACCTGATCAACCGCTTCGGCAGCATCGGCCGCCTGGTGCTCGCCGACGAGTGCAGCTTCTGCGCGGCGCCGGGGCTGGGCCCGGCCCGCTTCGTCGAAATGCAGGCGATGGTGGCGGTCGTGCGGCGGATGCTGCAGGAGACGCTGCGTACCTCCAGCGTGCTCGATTCGCCGCAGCAGGTGCGCGACTACCTGAAGCTCAGCCTCGCCGGGCGCGAATACGAAGTGTTCGTCGCGGTGTTCCTCGACACCCAGCATCGGGTCCTGATCGACAGCGAACTGTTCCGCGGTACGCTGTCGCAGACCAGTGTCTATCCGCGCGAGGTGGTGAAGGCCGCGCTGGCCTCCAATGCAGCGGCGGTGATTTTCGCGCACAACCATCCGTCCGGAATAGCAGAGCCGAGCCGGTCCGACGAAATGCTGACGCGCGCGCTGAAGGACGCGCTGGCGCTGGTCGACGTGCGCGTGCTCGACCACTTCGTCGTCGCACGCGGCGGCGTGGTGTCGTTCGCGGAGCGGGGGCTGATCTGACCGCCGCGCATGGGCTTGCCCATGCCGGCTCGCCCGTGCTATAAACACCGGCTTTCGGTTCGATGCCTGTGCCTTGCCAGAGGACGGCGCGAGCCCTCATTCCTACCCCTGTCATCCCGGTCTGCCGGGCAGGCATCCGGTGTCCGCTTGCGGCATCGGCGTGCAGCACCGGCGCAGGCGGGATCCAAACATCGTATCGAGGTCGTCATGTCACGCGTCTGTCAGGTCACCGGAAAGAAGCCGATCGGCGGGAACCATGTGTCCCACGCCAACAACAAGACCAAGCGCCGGTTTCTCCCGAACCTGCACTACCGCCGGTTCTGGGTCGAGAGCCAGAACCGCTGGGTGCGGTTGCGCGTCAGCGGTGCCGGCCTGCGCACGATCGACAAGAACGGCATCGAAGCCGTGCTGGCAGACCTCGCCGCCCGCGGCGAAGTGATCTGAATTCCCGCCACCAGGAGACCTGACCATGCGTGACAAGATCAAGCTCGAATCCTCCGCCGGAACGGGCCACTTCTACACCACGACGAAGAACAAGCGCACGACGACCGAGAAGATCGAGATGAAGAAGTTCGATCCGGTCGCACGCAAGCACGTGATGTACAAGGAAACGAAGCTGAAGTGACAGGCCCGGGCACGCGACTCGCGTCGCTGCCCCAGTGACTCACAGTGTGCACACCTGAAACGGTGGACATGGCCCTGCCAAAAATGCCAGGCTCATCCACCGTTTTTTCTTGACCGACCGTCCGGAGACTCTTGCCATGGAACACACCCTGCCCGCCCTGCCGTACGCGATGGATGCACTCGCCCCGCACATCTCGAAGGAGACCTTCGAGTACCACTACGGCAAGCATCACGCGGCCTATGTGACCAACCTGAACAACCTGATCAAGGGCACCGAGTTCGAGTCGATGGGGCTCGAGGACATCATCCGCAAGTCGAGCGGTGGCGTGTTCAACAACTCGGCGCAGGTCTGGAACCACACGTTCTTCTGGAATTCGATGAAGCCGGCCGGTGGCGGTGCACCGTCGGGCGCGCTGGCAGCAGCGATCGACAAGAAGTTCGGTTCGTACGACGGATTCAAGGACGCGTTCACCAAGAGCGCGGTGGGCAACTTCGGTGCCGGCTGGACCTGGCTGGTTAAGAAGGCCGACGGTTCGGTCGACATCGTCAATACCAGCAACGCCGGCACACCCCTGACCACTGGCGACAAGGCCCTGCTGACGATCGACGTGTGGGAACACGCGTACTACATCGACTACCGCAATGCCCGTCCGAAGTTCGTCGAGACGTTCCTGTCCGGCCTGGTCAACTGGTCGTTCGCCGAGAAGAATTTCGGCTGATCGCCCCGCCGCAGCATCGAACGCCCCGGCCGGAAACGACCGGGGCGTTCTGCATTCTGGCGTTGCATTCTGGGGTCAGACCCCGGGGTCAGACCCCAGGGTCTGACCCGGGGGGCAGGCTCGGGGTCAGGCCTTGACCTCCCGGTTGAATCGGTCGATGTACTCCTGGCGGCGTGGGTTGACCACGGCCCAGTCGACCGTATTCATCTTCTCGATGACCGCCATGTCCTTGGCATACTCCTGCAGGCCCTTGCTGAACGGCGCGCGCGAGTTGGTCGGGACGAGATAGTTCGGCGCTTCGGCCATCGCCGCCTGTACCGACGGGCTGATCGCCTGATTCAGGTACTCGGCAGCGAGGTCGGCGTTGGGTGAGTTCTTCACGATGTGCATCGTGCTGCGGATCATCGTGAAGCCGGAGTCCGGTGCTACCAGCTTCACGGGCACGCCCTTCGCCTGCAGGTCGCCGGTATTGTTGTTGTAGTGGCAGGTGATGTCGATCTGTCCCTGTGCGAGCATCGTCGCCAGCGCACCCGGGTTGGCGGCCACCGCGCCGACGTTCGGCATCACTTTCTTCAGCCACGCGAAGGCGGGTTCGAGGTTGTCGTCGCCACCGCCGTTCACCCGCGCCAGCTCGGTCATCCAGGCGATGCCGAGGGTCGAGCCCAGCCCGACCAGACCGATGCGACCCTTGTACTCGGGACGCAGCAGGTCGTTCCAGCTCTTCGGCGGATTCTTCACTCGCTCGGTGTTGTAGGTGATGCCGAGGATCTGGGCGGAGACGAAGACGCCGAGCCCGCGCGGGTCGACGAACCGCTTTGGAATGTCCTTGAGGTTCGGCAGCGCCGGAACCTTCTCGAAGATGTCGTTTGCAAGCGCCGCGATGTAGGGGCCTTCATCGAGGATGATCGCGTCGAACGGGGGCTTCTTCGGCGAGGCGACGATGCGCGATACCGTGTCCACCGCGAGCGAAGGCACCAGGTTCACCTGCTTCACCCCGGACGCTTTCTGGAAGGCCGGCACCAGGATGCCGCGGTGCGCGGTTTCCCATGCGCCGAAATAGGTTGTGGCCGACAGCGACCGGGTCTGTCCGAACGACAGACCGACGCCGCCGGATGCGCCGACGGCCCCGAGGGCTGCCAGGCCTTGCACTGCACGACGCCTGCCCAGTTGGATGCTCATATCCAGGTTTCTCCCCATGTGGATTCGAACGGACCCGGCCAGCGCACCAGCGTGGACGGGGCAGGGCGACGGATGCCCGATCGAGGTGCATCCGTCGTGCGGGCGTGCGGCGCGCACGAAGGTTGCGCACGACACGATCCGTTCCCATGAGTGGCGAAATGCAAGCGGTGTGCCAGAAGGGCAGGCGGGGTCGTGACGCTCTGGCATGCTTCTTTCTTTCCTTCGGGGACCGATCACCACCCCGAGGCATTGCACGGATGCAAAGCGAGACACCCCCCAACGATGACCGGTCGTCCTCCGCGGTCGTGCTGGACCGGGTGACCCATCGTTATGGTGCATTCACCGCGGTGCAGGACATCCAGCTCGAGATCCGGGCCGGCGAGTTCCTCGCACTGCTCGGCCCGTCCGGGTGCGGCAAGACGACGCTGCTGCGCATCGTCGCCGGACTGATCCGGCAGAGCGAGGGCCATGTGACGATCGGCGGCGAGATCGTCGACGCGCTGCCGCCCAACGAACGCGGCGCCGGGATCGTATTCCAGAGTTATGCGCTGTTCCCGCACATGACCGTCGCGGCGAACATCGAGTACGGCCTGCGGGCGCGCGGCATGCCGAAGGCGGAACGGGCTGGCGTGGTCGAACGGATGCTCGCGCTGGTGCGCATGAGGGAGCATGCGGCGCGCTATCCGCGCCAGCTGTCCGGTGGCCAGCAGCAGCGTGTCGCCCTGGCGCGTACGCTGGCGGTCAGCCCGAAGGTGCTGCTGCTCGACGAGCCCTTTGGTGCACTCGACAAGAACCTGCGCCTGGGAATGCAGATCGAAGTCAAGCGGCTGCAGCGCGAACTGGGCATAACTACCGTGATGGTGACGCACGACCAGGAAGAGGCACTGGGCATGGCCGATCGCATCGCGGTGATGAGCGAGGGTCGCGTCGAGCAGCTAGGTACCCCGGAGCAGATCTACGATCGCCCCCGGTCGCTGTTCGTCGCCCACTTCGTCGGCACGGCAAACCTGTTCGGCGGCCGGCTCGAGCGAGAAGGCGATCGCTTCGCGGTGCAGCTCGCGGCGGGCGGACGCCTGCAGCTGGACGATCCCGGCCCCTGCTCGCGTCCCGGCCAGGTCAGTGTGTCGGTGCGTCCGGAACACCTGGTGTTCGTGCCGCCCGCCGACGGGACGATCAACGCGACGGTAGAGTTCGCGTTGCCGCTCGGGCCGACGGTCGTGCATGAGCTGGCCCTAGACAATGGCGACAGGGTAAAGGTAACGGTGGCGCGTACAGGCGCTCACGCATGGCTGGCGCCAGGGACGCGTACCGGCCTCGCCGTCGCACCAGGCGCACCCGTCGCGGTGTTCCAGGCATGACGCCAGCACCTGTCCAGGGCGAGGCCGTCGTGCTTCGCAGATCGCCGCTGCGGCAATGGCAGCTGGTGCTGCCGCTGGCGCTGTTCTTCGGCGCGTTCGTGCTCGGGCCGCTGGCCCTGCTCGGCTACGTGAGCCTGCATACGGACGTATCGCTCGAGGAAGCCAGCCTCGCCCAGTACACGAAGTTCCTCGCCGACCGTTTCAACCTCGGCGTACTGGGCGCGACGCTCTGGCTCGGGCTGAAGGTGACGCTGCTCACGCTGTTGATCGGGTATCCGCTGGCCTACCTGTATTCGGTCTCGGCGCCGCGCTGGCAGGGCGTGCTGATGCTGTTGATCGTCCTGCCGCTGCTGACCAGCGCCGTTGTGCGCACGTTCGCGTGGCTGGTCATCCTGGGCCGGCAGGGCATCGTGAACGAGTTGCTGGTCGCCATCGGTCTGTTCGAGATGCCGGCAAAGCTGCTGTATACGCCGACCGCGGTGGTCGTGGCGCTGGCGCAGATCGAGTTGCCGTTGATGGTGCTGCCGATCATCACGGTGCTCGCCGGGATCGATCCCAACCTGCGCCAGGCATCGCTGTCGCTGGGGGCGGGCAGCTGGCGTACCTTCCTGCGGGTGATCCTGCCGCTGTCGGCGCCGGGCGTACTCGCCGGCTGCCTGCTGGTCTACGCCTCGTCGGTGAGCGCCTTCGTGACCCAGACGCTGGTCGGCGGCGGGCAGCAGATGTTCATGCCGTTCTACATCTACCAGCAGGCGATCCAGGCCAACAACTATCCGTTCGCGGCGGCGATCGCGATGATCCTGCTGGCGAGCGTGCTGGCGATCGTGGTGACGGTGAACCTTCTTGCACGGCGCATGCGCGGGATGGTCCATGGGTGAGGGAGGGTACCGGTTGCCCGCGACCGGGGGGGCGATGCGTGGCGAATCGGTTGCCTCGCGTGTTGAACGCGGCACGTTCCATGCCGCGGTCGGTACGCTCTCCACCATCGCCATCGTGCTCCTGATCGCGCCGACGCTGATCGTGCTGCTGGTGTCGTTCACCAGCGGCCAGTCGCTGCGCTTCCCGCCGCCGGGCTGGTCACTGCGCTGGTACCAGGCGCTGTTGACCGACTCGCCGGACCTGTGGCGTGCGGCGACGCTGTCGCTTCAGGTGGCGGGCATGGCGACCGCGATCTCGACCGTGCTGGCCGTATGCGGGGCGCTCGCGCTGGCGCGCGAGCCGCGGCTATGGGCGCGTTTCCTCGACTCGGTGTTCATGTCGCCGCTGATGCTGCCCACGCTGGCCCTGGGTCTCGGGCTTCTGGTCTGGTTCAATGTGTTCGGTACCGGGGTTTCCATGGTGACGCTGGTCATCGGCCACACCGCCATCACCACGCCCTACATCCTGCGCACGACCTGTGCCAGCCTGAGCCAGCTCGACGGGGTGCTGCTGGAAAGTGCCAAGAGCCTCGGCGCGGGGCCGCTGTTCGCCTTTCGAACGGTCACCCTGCCGTTGATACTGCCCGGCGTGGCTGCCGGCGCGTTCATCGCCTTCATGATGTCGTTCGACAACGTGGCCATCTCGCTGTTCCTGTCGGATGCGCGCAGCGAGGTACTGCCCATTCGCCTGTGGAACATCATCGAATCGAACCTCGACGTACGCGCTGCCGCGGTGTCGGGCGTGCTGATCGCGGTGACCACGGTGCTGGTGATCGTGATGGAGCGGGTTGTCGGAGTCAGCCGCCATGTGCGCTAGGAAAGGTCGCCAGGCGCCGCGCGGCCGGGGCATCACCGTGCAGTCACGGATCACGCTCGAGAAAGGATGACCGGATGGCATCGTTGCTGTTGCGGGGTGCCCGTGCGCTGCTCGGCACCGATTTCAACCTGTCCGGGCCACTCGATGTCGCCATAGCGGACGGGCGGATCCGGGCCATTGGTCCGGCGGGCAGCCTGCCCGATGCGCCGCTGGTGATCTCGCTCGAACGCCGGCTGCTCGCGCCCGGTATGGTCAACGGACACTTCCACTCGCACGAGCATTTCCAGCGTGGGCGACACGAAAACCAGCCGCTCGAGCTGTGGATGCACAACGTGCGCCCGGTCCGGCCGGTGCCGCTCACCCCGCGCGACGCATACCTGCGCACGATGATCGGCGCGATCGAATGCCTGCGCAGCGGCGCGACCACGGTGGTCGATGACCTCACGCTCGGCGCGGCCATCGACCGTCCGCTGCTCGATGCCGTGTTCCAGGCCTACGAGGATGCCGGCGTACGCGCGCTGGTCGGCTTCGCCATGATGGACCGCGCGGTGATCGACAATTTCCCGTACGTGGACGAGTGTGCGGATGCGGCGATGCTCGCGCGGCTGCGCGCGCTGCCGCGGCCGTCCCCGGACGCGTTCCACGGGCTGGTGCGCGAACTCGCGCGCAGCCGCCATCCGCAGTCGAACCGTGTCGGCGTGCTGGTGTCGTGCTCGGCGCCGCAGCGCTGCACGGAAGGATTCCTGCGATCGTCGCGCGCGCTGGCCGATGAGCTCGACCTGCCGGTCATCACGCATGTGCAGGAAACGCGGATGCAGGTGGTGACCGGCCAGTCCTTCTACGGTCGGACAATGGTCGAACACCTGCATGCGCTAGGCTTCCTGAAGGAGAAGACCACGCTGATCCATGCGGTCTGGCTGAACCCGCGCGAGATCGGACTGCTCGCCGCCGCCGGGGCGACAGCCCAGCACAATCCATGGAGCAACCTGATGCTCGGCTCGGGCGTCGCCCCGGTGCGCGAGTTGCTGCGCGCAGGGGTGAATGTCGGCATGGGTACCGATGGCATGGCCTCGACGGTCACGGCGAACATGCTCACGTCGGTCGGATCCGCAGCGGCGCTGTCCAAGCTGCGCGGCGACGATGGCGACTGGCTGAGTGCCCGCGAAGCGTTCGCCATTGCCACGGCCGGTGGGGCGCGTGCGTTCGGATTCGGCGACAGCCTGGGCAGGATCGAGGTCGGTGCGATCGCCGACCTGTGTGCCTGGCGCCTGGATACCATCGGCTTCACCCCGCTCGCGGACCCGGTCCGGCAACTGGTCTACGGCGAACGCGGTGCCGGCCTCGACCTGGTCCTGGTGGATGGCGAGCCGGTGCTGCGCGATGGCCGCTTCGTGCGGTTCGACGAGTCGGCCCTGCTCGCGGAGATCTGCGCCACAGCCGAACGGCTGACGCCCGAGTTCGAACTGGCCGAAGCCTCGGTCGGCGATATCCATCGCGTGATGCGCGCGGTGCTGGCGCGCTGCGAAGCGCAGCCCGTGGCACGGGACACCTTCAGCGCCCGGCTCTGAAACGGCGCCGTTCCCGGAGAGGGTATCCGACCCTGATTTCCGGCTCCGGGGTAGCATCGCGGCTTTGGCGACCCGCCCCCGAGGAGACATCGATGAAGCTCTACATCAGCCCAGCATCGCCATTCGCGCGCAAGGTGCGCCTGGTCGCGCACGAGGCAGGCCTTGCGTCGCGGGTCGATGAGATCCCGACCGCAGTGTCGCCGCTGAAGCCGAACGGCGACCTGGCGAAGGCGAACCCGCTGATGAAGCTGCCGACGCTGGTCACCGACGAAGGCTTCGCGCTGTTCGATTCGCCGGTGATCTGCGAGTACCTCGACAGCCTGAATGCCGGGCGCAAGCTGTTCCCGGCTGCTGGCGCAGCCCGCTGGAGCGCGCTGCGCCAGCAGGCAATCGCCGACGGCATCCTCGACGCCGCGATCGGCGTGCGTTACCAGACCGCGCTGGCGCCCAAGGAACTGCAGTGGACCGACTGGCAGGATGGCCAGCGCACGAAATGGAAGCAGGCGCTCGATTTCCTGGAGGCAGATGCGAAGAGCCTGGAAGGCGAGCCGACCATCGGCTCGTTGTCGGTCGCGGCCACGCTGGCCTGGCTCGACTTTCGCTACGGAGCCGACGACTGGCGCAAGGGCCGGCCGGCGCTTGCGTCCTGGCTCGCGGTGTTCGGCGAGCGGCCGTCGATGCTCGCGACCCGGCCGACGGCCTGAACCGGGCCACCAACGGAAACGGGGTCGCCAGCGACCCCGTTTCGCGGTACTGGCTGTTGCGGCCGGTCAGGCGTAGCTGCGCAGGCGCATCGAGAACTCACGAAGCTGTGCGACGCCGCTCTGTTCGGCACGCACGCACCAGTCCTGCAACTGATGTACCAGCTGTTCCTTGGATGCGGTCGAGCGGGCCCAAAGCGCCGACAGTTCCTGGCGCATCGTGTAGATCTTCTGCAGTGCTTCGCTGCGGCTGAGCACCTCGGAGAGTGCCGGACGCACCGTGTCCGGCACATCTGCGGCGTCGCGCTGCAGCCAGTGCCGCAGCGAGGACAGGTCGAGGTGCGGCATTGCCGGCGCCCCGTTGCGGATGGCACCGATTTCCTGGCGCCATGTGGCCGCCAGCATCTTGCCGTAGCGCGAGAGTACGTCGTAGCGGTGTGCGATCACGGCATCGAGGGTATCGACGTCCGCGACCGTCTTCGTCGTATCGAGGCGGACCTGCGCAGCCACCTTCTTCACATGCGCGAGCCCCACCATCTCCATCAGCCGGATGTACATCCAGCCGATGTCGAACTCATACCATTTCGACGACAGCCGCGCGGAGCTGGGGTAGGCATGGTGGTTGTTGTGCAGCTCCTCGCCCCCGATGAGGATGCCCCACGGCAGGATGTTGCGGCTGGCGTCCTCGGCAGCGAAGTTCCGGTAGCCCCAGAAGTGGCCGATGCCATTGATGACGCCGGCGGCGGTGACCGGGATCCAGAGCATCTGCACCGCGAAGATGGTGATGCCGATCGGCCCGAACAGCAGCACGTTCAGCGCCAGGGTGGTGTATGGCCCCATGACCGAGTAGCGCGAATAGAGGTTGCGCTCGATCCAGTCATCCGGCGTGCCGCTGCCGAACTTCTCGAGGGTCTCCTTGTTCTTGGCCTCGGCACGGTACAACTCGCTACCTTCGAGCAGCAGCTTGCGGATACCGAAGATCTGCGGGCTGTGCGGATCTTCCGGCGTCTCGCAACGTGCATGGTGCTTGCGGTGGATGGAAACCCATTCGCGGGTGACCATGCCGGTGGTGAGCCACAGCCAGAAACGGAAGAAGTGCGAGACGACGGGGTGCAGGTCTAGGCCGCGGTGCGCCTGCGCGCGGTGCAGGAAGATCGTCACTGCTGCGATGGTGATATGCGTGACCACCAGGGCATAGACGACATAACCCCACCACGGGAGATCGATCAGGCCGGAGAGCATCAAGTATCCTGTTTCAAACGAAAGTGAGCGGCAGTCTACCGAAAAACCGGAGGTTTCTGGTCTCCGCGTCACCTATTTCGGATATTGCCCCGAAAACCTTGACTTTCAAGCGCTTGCAGCGCCCTTTTCGGATTGGGGAGTGCTGCCGGCAGGCGCCGCTGCGGCCCGGGCAGAGGGTTGCTCGGGCAGGTCCGGGCCGAGCAGCCGCACTTCCCGCTGCGGGTAGGGAATACGGACGCCATGTTCCCGGAACGTCTGCCACAGTTCCCGGTACAAATCCGACCGCAGATTGTTGCGTCCGCGGTCCGGATCGCCGACCCAGGCACCGAGTTCGAGTTCTATGCCGCTTTCGCCGAACAACCGGACCAGCACGGTCGGCGCTGGGTCTTCCAGCACGCGCGGATTGCGAGCGGCCACTCGGCGGATCAGTTCGATCACCGCCTCGAGATCGGACTCGTAGGCGATCTGTATCGGCACCGCGATGCGCACCTTCGGGTCGCTGTACGACTGATTGATCACCGTGCTGGTGATGATCGTCTCGTTCGGGATGATCGCCTCGTTGCCATCCAGGCTGCGCACCACCACATAGCGGCCGGTCATCCGGGTGACGACACCTTCCCGGTTGTCGATCACTACCGTGTTGCCGATCGACACCGAGCGGTCGGCCAGGATGATGAAGCCGCTGACGTAGTTGCTGGCGATCTTCTGCAGGCCGAAGCCCAGGCCGACGCCGAGCGCACCGCCGAAAACCGACAGCAGCGTGATGTCGATGCCGACGACCGACAGCGCGACGAGCACCCCGATCACGATCAGCAGTGCCTTCGCAGCCTTCGCGAAGATCACCCGTACGTTGATGTCCATCGCCTGAGCGCCCATCAGGCGCGCTTCGATCAGCCGACCGATCCAGAGCGCGACGAGTAGGGTCAGCACCACCGACAGCGTACCTCGCATCATCAGCAGCACCGATACATGGCCCTTGCCCATCGGTATCGTCACGCTGTCAAGGATGCGGGTGATCGCCGGCAGCACGCCGGTCAGGTGCAGGGCGACGCCGATCCAGACCGTCCAGCCGATCAGGCGCTCCCAGGCATCCATCGCCGGCGAGGCGTTGAACGCCGAACGCATCAGCCAGGCGAGCACGCGCACGATCGCCAACGCCGCCAGCAGAGAGCTGGCGATGCCCAGCAGTGCGGTCGGATTCCACTCGGCTAGCAGCGCGTGTGCCGGCAGCAGCAGCAGCAGGCCCGACACCGGGAACAGCGCCCGTTCCAGCCCGGCGACGCTCGACTTCCAGCGGCCCTCGACCCGGTCGAGCCGAGGCTGCAGCCACAGCTTCACCGCCCATGCAAAGGCCAGCGCCACGGCGATCGCGCCCAGCTGCCATGCAGTGGTCACCTGCTGCAGGCCGTGGCCGAGCAGCGAAAGCGCGGAGGGGATATCGTTGACTGCGGGAGGCTGGGCCATCGTCGGAGAATGCGTGGGGTGCTGCAGCCCTGCGATCCTGAAGCAGATGCCTCAGAACGTGCCGGCTTTCGCCGTGAACATGGCTCGGTACTCGTCAGCCTTTAACGGATCGCTCAATCGTGTGCGCCGCTGGCCGCTGGCTCGATCTCGACCAGCGCGCCGAGGAATTCCTTCGGATGGATGAAGGCGATCGGGTCGCCGTGCACGTTGCGCTGGGTCGACGGGTCGCCCAGCACCTGCACGCCGCCAGCCTTCAGCCCGGCGGCCGTCGCACCGACATCTTCGGTGCCGAGCGAGAAGTGGTGGATGCCGCCGCGCGGATTGCGCGCCAGGAAGGCGGCAATCGGCGAAGCCGGGCCGGTCGGCGCCATCAGTTCGATGCGGGCGTTGGCCAGTTCGATGTAGGTCATCCGCACCTGCTGCTGCGGGTTCTCCATGATTTCGCCGGCCGCCAGGCCGTAGCGGGCCTGCAGGGTGCCGATCGCTGCATCGAGGTCGGGCACGGCGATCGAGACATGGGCGAGGTGGGTGAACACGGGTCAGCCTCCCAACACGCGGTCGGCACGCAGGCGGGCGATCTCGGCGTCGTCAATGCCGAGCTCACCGCGCAGTACCTCGTCGCCGTGCTCGCCCAGCCGGGGTGGCGCCTTGCGGTAGGTGGCCGGCGTCCCGGACAGCTTCACCGGGCAGCCGAGGGTGCGGAAGTCGCCGTAGGCATCGTGCGACATCGGCACTACCATCTCGCGCGCCTCTGTCTGTTCGTCGGCGAGCGCCTGCGCGACCGTGTTGATGCGTGCGCAGGGAATGCCGGCGCCACGCATCGCGGCAATCCATGCGTCTGCCGGACGCTCGCGGGTGCGCAGGCCGATCGACGCATCGAGGCCATCGCGGTTGGCGATGCGCTCGGCATTGGTCGCGAACTGCGGATTACTTGCCCAGGCCGGCTCGCCGATCAGTTCGGCGAACTTGGCGAACTGCGCGTCGTTTCCCACCGCGACCGCGATCATCGCGTCGGCGGCCGGGTAGGTCGTGTAGGGCACGATGTTCGGATGGCCATTGCCGAAGCGCCGCGCGTCGCGGCCGCTTGCCAGATGGTTCATCGCCACGTTGGCGAGCAGGAACAGCCCGGTCTCGTACAGCGAGGCCTCGACCTTCTGGCCGCGGCCGGTGCGCTGGCGCGCGGCCAGGGCCGCCAGCACGCCGTTGGTGGTGATCAGCCCGGTGGCGATGTCGACGATCGCGACGCCGTACTTCATCGGTTCGCCGTCGACGTCGCCACAGATGCTCATCAGGCCGGATTCGGCCTGGGCGATGAAGTCGTAACCCGGCAGCGCCGCCTTCGGACCGGTGCTGCCGTAGCCGGTCACGCTGGCGCGGATCGCACGTGGCGCATGGGCGTCGAACCAGGCATCGTCGAAGCCCCAGCGGGCAAGGGTGCCCTTCTTGTAGTTTTCGACCACCACGTCGGCCTTCTCGATCAACCTGCCGAGCAGTGCACGCCCGGCCGGTTGCCCGAGGTCGAGGGTGATCGAGCGCTTGTTGCGGTTGGCGCCGAGGTAGTACGCCGCCTCCGCATCGCCCGGCGCCGCGCCGGGCTTCGAGACCCAGGGCGGGCCCCAGGTGCGGGTGTCGTCACCCGCGCCCGGAGGCTCCACCTTTATCACGTCCGCGCCGAGGTCGCCCAGCATCTGGGCGCACAGCGGCCCGGCCAGCACCCGGGTCAGGTCGAGGACCCGGATGCCGTCGAGCGCACCCGCCGGCCCGCCGTTGTCGTTACTCGGGACAGAAGACTCGCTCATCGTGTAAGCCTTACTTGTGCAGCTTGCGCATTTCGGGCGGCTCGTTCAGGTTCCGCTCGAAGCCGTCGACGTAGCTCGCCAGTTCCCGCTTGGCCTGCATCCGGAACTGCTGGAAGTTGGGCTTGCGGCCCTGCAGGAACGCGTCCATGCCCTCGTTGGCCTCGGGCGAACCCCAGACGTGCGCGAGCAGTTCCATGCCGTGCTGCCACGACGAGTACAGGTTGTCCGACTCGAAGTTGAGCGATTTCTTGGTCATGCGCAGGGTGAGCGCGCTGTGGCCCTTCATGGTCTCGCACCACTTCAGCGTCTCGGCCAGCAGGTCTTTCTGCGGTACGCACTTGTTGATCAGGCCGACCTCGACGGCTTCCTTTGCCGGGAAGCGGCGGGCACAGAAGATCATTTCGCGCGCCAGGCGTTCGCCGATGATGCGCGGCAGATACTGCGTGGCACCGACCGTCGGGCAGGCGCCGACCTTGGCACCGGTCTGGCCGAGTACCGCGTTCTCGGAGGCGATCACCAGGTCGCACCAGAGCGCCAGTTCGTGGCCGCCACCCATGCACCAGCCGTTGACCATCGCGATCACCGGGATCGGCAGGCCGCGGATGGTCATCGCCAGCCCGAGCATGCGGTCGTTCCACATGTAGGCATTGGTGAAGTTCAGGCGCTTCATGGCGTAGAAGTCGCCGCCGGCGGAGAACGACTTGTCGCCGGTGCCGGTAATCACCGCGCAGACGATCGACGGGTCTTCGCGCGTGGCCTTCAGCGCGTCGATCATCTCGTCGAGCGACTGCTCGCGGAAGGCATTGAGCACGCGCGGACGGTTGATGGTGATCCAGGCGACCTGGTCTTTCACTTCGAACAGGATGTCGGTGTACTTGCGCGCGCGCGCGGTCGCGACCGTGGGTTTGGCCTTGCCCGATTTCTTCGCATTGGTGACCTTGGTGGCCTTGGTGCCGCTCGTTGCCATTGCTTCCGTCTCCCCTGTGATGGGTGGTTGAGCCAGGTTGGCCCGCGTGGAGTGGATGTGACCCCGCCGGGCGTTTTTGTCCGGACAAATGTTACCATCGGTGGCGCGTCAGTGAAGCGTCTCCAGCGGAGCAACAAAGTCGTGGAATCCCCAGTCGACGGCGAACGATCGAAGCGGGCCGCCCAGGGGCGCGGCCGCGCTGCGGCACCCCTGTACCAGGTGATCACCCAGCGACTGATCGAGGAGATCCGTTCCGGGGTGTTGCCGGTGGGTGGACTGCTGCCGCCCGAGGTCGAGCTCTGCAAGCGCTTCGAAGCGAGCCGCTACACCGTACGCGAAGCGCTGCGTACGATCACCGAGCGCGGCCTGCTGGTGCGTCGTCCGGGCGCCGGGTCGGTGGTGGTTGCATCGGAGACGCCGACCGCCTTCACGCAGAGCGTGAAGAACGTCGAGGAGCTGATGAACTATCCGCCGGACACATTCCGGGAGAACGTGAGCAGCCGACTGGTGGTCGCGGACAAGCCGCTCGCGCAACTGCTCGCCTGCGAGGTGGGTAGCCGCTGGTTCCGGATCAGCGCGATCCGGCGTACGAATTCCAGCCCGGAGCCGCTGGGCTGGACCGACATCTATCTGCTGCCGCGCTACAGCAAGGTGGTCGACGCGGTCGACCACGCGCAGACCCATGTGTACCAGCAGGTCGAGCGGATCTTCGGCGAGCCGACCGTGCGTGCACGGTTCGAGATCTTCGCCAGCCGCATCCCGACCCGGCTCGCGCGGCCGCTGAAGGTGGCCAGCGGCACGCCGGCGCTGACCTTCGTGCGCCGCTACTTCGGCGCCAGCGGCGAGAACTTCGAGAACTCGGTGACCGTGCATCCGGAGCACCGATTCACCTACACCATGGACGTGCAGCGCGAGCCGCGCAAGCCACGCCGCGGCTGAGCAGGCCCGTGCCGGCCATTCCATTGCCGTAACCGTTCAACACTGGAGGAGTCCCATGCTGAAGATCAAGCGCATCGAGGCGATCGCGGTCAGCCTGCCGATGGCCAAGCCGATGAAGATGGCCGGCGTCGAGATACGCACTGCCGACAACCTGCTGGTACGCATCGAGGCGGCCGATGGCAGCGTCGGCTGGGGCGAGGCCGCTTCGGCGCCACACATGACCGGCGAGACGGTCGAGAGCATGGTCGCCGCGGTGCGCTACCTCGCTCCCGCGACCGAAGGCCGCAATGTCGAGGATCTGCACGCCCTCGCTTCGCACTGGGAGTTCGCGCTCTACGGCAACCATGCCGCGAAGTCGGCGATCGAGATGGCGTTGCAGGACCTGACCGCGAAGGCGGCCGGCATCCCGGCCTGGAAGCTGTTCGGCGAGCAGCGCCGCGAGCGCATGGCAGTGCTCTGGCTGATCGGCACGGGTTCGACCGATGGCGACGTGGCGGAGTCGAAGGCGCGCAAGGCGGCTGGCTTCGTCGCCTACAAGATCAAGGTCGGCACCGGCGAGGCAATCGACGATGCACGCCGCTCGCTCGCGATCTGCGAGGTGCTGGGCGACGGCAACCTGATTTCGTCCGACGCGAACCAGGGCTACACGGTTGACGGTGCGCTGGCATACGTCGATGTCGTGAAGGATTCGCGCCTGGACTTCTTCGAGCAGCCGGTGCGTTCGAAGGATCTCGCCGGGATGGCGAAGGTCGCGGCGGCGAGCAGGGTACTGATCGGCGCCGATGAAGGCCTGCACAGCCCCGAGGATATCCAGCGCCACCACGACATGAAGGCGGCCAGCGGCGTGAGCCTGAAGACGATCAAGCTCGGCGGCATGCGCGAGGTGTTCGATGCCGGCGTGCTGTGCGCGAAGCTCGGCATGCGCGTCAACCTGGCGAACAAGGTCGCCGAGTCGAGCATCGGCATCGCCGGGGTGCTGCACCTGGCCGCGGCGCTGCCCGGCCTCGACTGGGGCCTGTCGATCACCAACCAGTACCTTGCCGACGACATCGTCGCGCGGCCGCTGCGCGTGGTCGAGGGCCATGCAGAGGTGCCCGGCGGCGTCGGGCTCGGCGTCGAAGTCGACGAATCGAAGGTGCGCAAGTACCAGAGGGCGCTCTGACCATGGCGAAGACCTATGCAGCCGTACCGTCGCGCAAGGTGGCTTTCCTCGGCCTGGGCGTGATGGGCTATCCGATGGCCGGGCACCTGGCGCGCGCCGGACACTCGGTCACCGTCTACAACCGTACTGCGGCGAAGGCCGCGCAGTGGGTGGCCGAGTACGGCGGTGCGTCCGCGGCGACGCCCGCGACGGCGGCAGCCGGTGCCGACATCGTGTTCGCCTGCGTCGGCAACGACGACGACCTGCGGTCCGTGGTCGTCGGCGACGGCTCCTCCGGCGCGTTTGCCGGCATGAAGGCCGGCGCGATCTTCGTCGACCACACCACCGCATCGGCGGACGTCGCGCGCGAGCTGTCCGCGCTGGCGGCGTCGAAGGGCCTGGGCTTCATCGACGCACCGGTGTCCGGCGGCCAGGCGGGGGCGGTGAACGGCATGCTCACCGTGATGTGCGGCGGTGCGCAGGCGACCTTCGACACGATCGCGCCGGTGGCCGGTGCGTTCGCGCAGGCGGTGACGCTGCTCGGTCCGAGCGGCTCCGGCCAGCTGGCGAAGATGGTGAACCAGATCGCCATCGCCGGGCTGGTGCAGGGGCTGTCCGAAGCCATCGCGTTCGGCCAGCGTGCCGGCCTCGACATGAATGCCGTGCTGGCGGTGATCGGCAAGGGCGCGGCGCAGAGCTGGCAGATGGACAACCGTGGCCGGACGATGGTCGAGCGCAAGTTCGAGTTCGGGTTCGCGGTCGACTGGATGCGCAAGGACCTCGGGCTCGTATTCGACGAAGCCAGGCGCAACGGTGCGCTGCTGCCGGTAACGGCGCTGGTGGACCAGTTCTATGCCGACGTGCAGCAGGCTGGTGGCCGGCGCTGGGACACGTCGAGTCTGATCGCCCGGCTGCGCTGAGGGCCGCTGCCCTGGCGGCCTGCCAGGGCAGCGGCGCCGACACCGGGTCAGGCCGTCGCCGCGTCCACCGGTGGCCGGGTGCCCGCCACCCCGTCCGCATCCGACGCGCTGATCGTGGTGCGCATCATCAGCCGTGCATGGTCGCCGGCAGGCCATGGCCGTCCGCGGTGCATCGTCGCGCGGTTGTCCCACATGACCACGTCGCCAGCCTGCCAGGCATGGGTGTAGGTGTGCGCCGGGTCCGTGATGTGTTCCATGAGCTCGGCGAGCAGCGCCTTCGAGTCGGCTTCGGGCAGGCCCTCGATCGCATACGCGTGCGACGCGAGGTAGAACGAATCGCGGCCGTTGACCGGATTGCGCCAGCGGATGCGCCAGCAGGCCGGCGGCATCGCGGCGCGTTCGCGCTCGGAGGCCAGGTGCGGGGCGATCTGCCCGCGCGAATGCGCATAGTCGTGCCAGACGCAGGCGTCGAACAGCTGCGCCCTGGCAGCCTCCGACAGCCGGTCCCAGGCCGCGCGCTGGGAGGCGAACTGGGTCTCGCCCCCGGTCGGCGGGATGATGCGCGCCGACAGCACCGAGGCCAGCGCCGGATGCTGCTTGAACGAGCTGTCGGTATGCCAGAGCTGGTTGGCCTTCGCGCGCAGCGACTCCTTGTGGTCGGGCGCCACCAGCTTGCCTGTCGCGCGGTCGACGTTGGTCAGGATGCTGAAAGGCGTGCCTTCGCCCAGCGATGCCACCTTCGCCACTTCGAGCGTGCCGAAGCGCTGCGAGTAGGCCACCTGCAGCTCGTCGGTGATCTCCTGCCTGCGGAACAGCAGCACCGAGTGTTCCTCGAAGGCCGCGCGCACGAACGCATAGGCTGCGTCGCCGCGCGGGCCGGCATCCGCGACGTCGGCCAGCGAGACGCCGAGCACTTCGGCACCGAAGACGGGGCTGAGCGGTCTGAGGTCCATCGGTTGCTGCTCCTGTTCGCGGCGTCCGCCGATCGGGGAGCACCTGTCCGGATGACTATACTGCAACCCGCCCGGCGCACTCAGGCGGCGCGCAGCGTCTCGAGGAATGCCTCGCCATAGCGCGCGAGCTTGGTGTCGCCGACGCCGCTGACCTGGCGCAGGTCTTCGACCGTCTGCGGATGCAGCATCGCCATTTCGACCAGCGTTGCATCGTGGAACACGACATAGGCCGGTACGCCCTGTTCGGCGGCCAGCCGACGGCGGCAGGCGCGCAGTGCCTCCAGCAGCGCGGCGTCGACGCCGGCCGGCAACTCGGCAGCGCGCCGCGCCTTCGTGGCGCGATCGCGGCCGGTTGCCTTGCGCCGCGACACCTTGCGGATGCGGATCTCGATTTCGCCCTTGAGCAGCGCGCGCGCAGACTCGGTCAGCTGCAGCGCGCCGAAACGTTCTGCATTTGCATGCAGGTAGCCGGCGGCGATGAGTTGCCGTGCGACGGCACGCCAGCCCATGTCGTCGAACTCGGTGCCCACCGCGAAGGTCGGCAGCTTGTCATGGCCGAACTGCACCATCCTGGGTGTGGCCTTCCCGAGCAGCAGGTCGATCAGGTGCCCGGCGCCGAAGCGCTGGCCGGTGCGCAGCGCAGCCGAAAGCAGCTTCTGCGCGGGCACGGTGCCGTCGATGGTCTCCGGCGGCTCCAGGCAGTTGTCGCAGTTGCCGCACTGGTAGTCGGCATCGAGCGTCTCGCCGAAATAGTCGAGCAGCACCCGGCGCCGGCAGTGCGTGGTCTCGCAGTAGCCGAGCATCGCATCGAGCTTCTGCCGCTCGATACGCTTCACCTCGTCGGGAGAGCCGGACTCGTCGATGCGGTTGCGCAGCAGCACGACGTCGGACAGGCCATAGGCGAGCCAGGCTTCAGAAGCGTCGCCATCGCGTCCGGCGCGGCCGGTCTCCTGGTAGTAGCCCTCGAGGCTCTGCGGCAGGTCGAGGTGGGCGACGAAGCGCACGTCGGGCTTGTCGATACCCATGCCGAAGGCGACGGTGGCCACCATGACGATGCCGTCCTCGCGCAGGAAGCGCTGCTGGTGCAGGCGCCGTACGTCGGCATCGAGCCCGGCATGGTAGGGCAGGGCGTTGACGCCCAGGCCCGAGAGCCAGACTGCGGTCTCGTCGACCTTGCGCCGCGACTGGCAGTAGACGATGCCGGCCGCGCCCTCGTGCCCGTCCTTCAGGAAGCGGCCGAGCTGCTCCCGCGCAGCGTCCTTCTCGACCACCCGGTAGCGGATGTTCGGGCGGTCGAAGCTCGACACGAACAACCGCGCGTCGTTCAGTCCCAGCCGGTCGAGGATCTCCTGCCGGGTGATGGCGTCAGCGGTGGCGGTCAGCGCGACGCGCGGGATCGACGGGAAGCGCTCGTGCAGCACCGACAGCTGGATGTACTCCGGCCGGAAATCGTGGCCCCACTGCGACACGCAGTGCGCCTCGTCGATCGCGAACAGCGCGACCTTCGAGCGTTCGAGCAGCGCGAGGAAGCGGTCGGTAAGCAGCCGTTCCGGAGCCACGTACAGCAGGTCGAGTTCGCCCGCCTCGAACGCGTGCTCGACCTCGCGTGCCGCGCGCGCATCGAGCGACGAATTGAGGAAGGCCGCGTTCACGCCAGCCAGCTTCAGCGCGTCGACCTGGTCCTGCATCAGCGCGATCAGCGGCGAGACGACCACGCCCGCGCCTTCGCGCACGATCGACGGGATCTGGTAGCAGAGCGACTTGCCGCCGCCGGTGGGCATCAGCACCAGCGCATCGCCTCCGTCGACCAGGTGGCCGATGATCTCCTGCTGGTGGCCGCGGAACTCCCGATAGCCGAACACCCGGCCCAGGACTTCCCGGGCGCGAGCGATGCCGCCGTCGGTCACCCCGGCTGCCGGGGATCGCGCGGCTTCGGCTCGGTGGCCGGCAGCGGTTTCGGCAGGTCGTTGTCGATGAATTTCAGCAGCGCGGACAGCTGCGAGGAAGCCTGCCTGCGCACCGCATCGGTATCGCAGCCAGCCCAGTCGTAGAAGCCCTTGCCGGCAGCCAGCCCGGTCTCGCCGCGCCCGGCCATCGCCTGCAGCATCGGATTGGCGACATTGGTGTGGAACAGTGCCGGCACGATCGACGCCTGCGCCTCGGCGTGGATCTTCAGCCCGCTGATGTCCTTCTGCTGGATCAGCCCGTTGAGGACCATGCGCGGGGCCAGCAGCCGGCGTGCCGCATGGTCGATCGCAGCGGCGTCGGCTACGCCGGCCTCGATCAGGTAGTAGGCCTCGTTCAGGATCGCATGCTGCAGCCGGTTCACCAGGAAGCCGATGATCGGCTTGTACAGCACGACTGTCTCCTTGCCCGATCGGCGCAGCGCGTCGGCGGTAATGTCGACCGACTCGCGCGACGAGGCAGGCCCACCCATCACCTCGACCACCGGCGCGGTGTCGGCCGGCATGAAGTAGTGGATGCCGAGAAACTTCTCGGGACGCTTCAGCGTCTTCGCCAGCTCGACCAGGTCGAGTCCCGAGGTCCCGGTGCCGAGCAGGTAGTCCTGCCCCTCGTATGCAGCCTCGACATCGGCGAACACCTGCTGCTTGGTGGCGACGATCTCCGGCACCAGTTCGATGATCAGATCGGGCGCCTGTGCCGGCAGCGTGGCCACCGCGGTGACGCCCTCGGGCAGGTCGGTGATCGATGCGGCCCGCGCCGAGCGGACCATGGTCTGGAACCCGGCCTGCGCGAAGGTCTTCGCCACGCCACGGCCCATCACGCCATAGCCGTAGATCAGTACGCTCTGGATCTTCTTCATCGTGCTCTCCGGGGGCGCACTGCCGCCCCTTGGTGGTTGCGCGCCCGTGGACGGGTACGGCCCGCGGGCGTTGCCCACGTCTGCGAGCCGTTGCCGCCCGCAGACGTCCATCTCCTGCTGTCGTCGATCAGCTGAGGCCCCAGATGCGCTTGCCGGCCACCGGCAGCTTGGCCATCAGGATATCGCCCGACAGTGACTCGGTGATGTACAGCGTCTTCAGGTCCGGGCCGCCGAAGCAGATGTTGGCCAGGTGGTGGTGGGCATGGTTGGTCGAGTGGATCAGGTGCGTGGGAAGCATGTTCGCATCGAATCGCCAGACACCGACCCCCAGCTGGCAGACGAACAGACCGTTCTCGCCGTCCATCTCGATGCCGTCCGGGCCGCCGACGCCGCCCGAGAGCTGGATCGCGACGCCAGTCTTGGAGATCGAACCATCCTGCATCAGCGGCAGGCGCCACACCGAATTCGAACGGGTGACGCCGACATAGCAGTGCTTCTCGGTGGTCGACAGGGTGATGCCGTTCGGGCTGGGCACGTTGTTGCAGAGCCGGTCGAGGGCACCGTTGGCGCGCCAGCGGAACACGCGGCCGGTCGGGTCGGCGATGCCGGTCTGGCCCTGGTCGGTGAAGTACAGGTCGCCGTTGGTCGCGAAGTGCAGGTCGTTGCAGCCCTTGAAGCCTTCGCTGAACGCGGTGCGCAGCACTTCCTCGATCTTCATCGTCTTCGGATCGATGGTCAGGATGCCCATCTTGTAGTCGGCGACGAAGATGCGGCCGTCCTTGTGGAACTTCAGGCCGTTCGGCCAGCCGTTGTACTGCAGCGCGAGTTCGATGTTGCCCTTCGGGTCGGCGCGGAAGATACGGCCGAATGCGCAGTCGACGAACCACAGGTTGCCGTCACGGTCGAACGAAGGCCCTTCGAGGAAACACTCGATCTCGGTGCCCTGCCGGTTCGGATGCGCCCAGTCGCTGTACTGCTTCTTGCGGTACTTGGCGGGCAGTGTCGCGAAGACTTCGGTCTCGATCAGTTGCAGGGGTTGGAACGGATTGAACATTTGTACGTCTTCCTTTCGTGCGCGTCTGGCGCGTGCTGTGATGGAACCCGGTGGACCTGCCGGAAAGGTAACGCAAGAATCGTGCGGAAGCTGCGGCGCAAATCCGCGCGTTGGTGCGAAACCTGTCGTCTCGTTGCGGACGCTAGTCGATACGGATATTGGCCTCGCGGATCACCTTCGCCCAGAGCGGCAGGTTTTCCTTGATGTAGGCGGTCATCTGCTCCGGCGTCCCGGGGGCGGGGGCTGCCATGCCCTGCGCCTGCAGGCGGGCGACGATATCGGGCGCGCGCAGGACCTTGCCGGTGACCTCGCTGAGCCGCCGCACGATATCCGGGGAAACCCTCGCCGGCGTGAACACGCCGTACATGATCGTCGCCTCGTAGCCCTTGATTCCCAGCGCTTCATTGACCGAAGGAACGGTGGGCAGCAGCGGGCTGCGCGAGGCCGAGGCGATGGCCAGCGCGCGCGCCCTGCCTGCCTTGACCGGCTCCGGTGCCGTGGCGGAACTGGCGAAGAACAGCGGGACGTGTCCTCCGATCAGGTCGGTCATCGCCGGCCCCCCGCCCTTGTACGGCACGTGGATCATCTTCAGACCCAGCATCTCCATCAGCAGTGCGCCGCCGAGATGGCTCATGCTGCCGATGCCGAAGGACGCGTATGACATCTTGCCCGGCTGCTGCTTGACCAGCGTGACCAGTTCCCTGAGGTTGCGCACGGGCAACGCTGGATTTGCCAGAATGACCAGTGGCACGTCTCCGACCAGCGAGATCGACTGGAAATCACCCAGCGTGTCGTAGGGCAGCTTCGGGTAGAAAGCAGGGTTCAGGATGTGGGACGTCACGCTGTGGAACATGATCGTGTAGCCGTCGGGCGCCGCACGCGCCACAGCCTCGGCACCGATCAGTCCGTTGGATCCCCCGCGATTCTCGATGACGATTGGCTGGCCGAGCGCCTGCGCCAGCGGTTCGGCGAACAGCCGCCCGAGAATGTCGGTGCCGCCCCCGGGCGGCCAAGGGATGACCATGCGTACCGGTTTGGCCGGCCACTGAGTCTGTGCCATCACGGGCAACTGCAGGGCGAAAAGGCTGCCGATGACGCAGGCGGAGATTGCGGCACGGATCATTCGACGCATCTGGGAAGCTGCCTCATGAAGTGGATTCACAACAGGGAGTATTGCCCCCGTACGGGCGGCGGATGCACAAGCGTGGAGGCCGCTTCATTCGTTCTTCAGCCCGACCTGCTTCGACAGCTTTGCGTAGCGGGCGAGTTCAGCCGCCATGAAGGCGCGGAACGCGGCAGGCGTGCTCGACTGCACGTCGATGCCCAGTGCCGCGAAGCGCTCCAGGGTGTCGGCGTACTCCAGCGACTTGCGCAGCGTGGCGTTCAGGCGGTCGATGATCGGCGCCGGCGTCTTCGCCGGGACTACGGCGCCCCACCAGGTCACCATGTCGAAGCCGGGCACGCCGCTCTCGGCGACCGTTGGCACGTCCGGAGCAAGAGGCGTGCGTTTCGCACTGGAGGCGGCGAGCGCACGCAGCTTGCCGCTCTTCACATGCGCGGCCGCCACCGGCGGGCTGGCGAACACGAAATCGATCTGTCCGCCGAGCAGGTCGGTGACCGACTGTCCGGTGCCCTTGTAAGGCACGTGCAGCAATTCGATGCCGGTCATCAGCCGCAGCAACTCGGTGGTCAGATGGGCCGGCGTGCCGCTGCCGCCGGTGCCGTACTTGATGGCACCCGGTTTCGATTTCGCCAGCGCGATCAGCTCCTGCACGTTCTTCACGGGCAGCGACGGGCCGACCACCAGCAGCGTCGGTCCGGTGGCGAGCAGCGTGACGGCTTCGAAGTCGCGCATTACGTCGTAGCCGAGCTTCGGGTAGATGTGCGGATTGATCGCCAGCGGCGCGATGTTGGCCAGCAGCAGCGTATAGCCGTCTGGCGCCGAACGCGCCGCGATCTCGGTGCCCAGGCTGCCGCCGGCGCCCGGACGGTTGTCGATCAGCACCGGCTGCCCGAGCTGTTCGGCGAGGCGGTTGCCCAGCGCACGCGCGACCAGGTCGGACGAGCCGCCGGGCGGGTAGGGCGCGATCCAGCGCACCGGCTTCGCCGGCCAGGCCTGCGCCAACGCCGGCAAGGCCGGCAGCAGCAGGGCTGCCGTGGCGAGTGCGAACTGGTACCTGTGCGCCGATCGCTTCGGCCGCAGCGACGTCGTGGGGGTCGGGCGGATCATGTCAGTCAATTCGCGCACCGATTTCCTTCACCAGCGCAGCCCAGCGCGGGGTGTTGACCTTCATGTAGTCGAGCATCTCCTGTGGCGAGGTCGCGGTCGCGCGATCGGATCCGCCGTTGTTCGCCAGCCGGTTCTGGAAGTCGGCCGACTCGAGCAGGCGCACCGTTTCGGCGTTGAGCCGGGCAACGATCGCCGGTGGTGTCTTCGCCGGAGCGAACAGCCCGAACATCACCGAGGCTTCGTAGCCCTTGCTGCCTGCGGCCTCGTCCACCGTCGGCACGTCCGGCAGCAGCTTCGAGCGCGTGGCGGTCGTGACGCCCAGCGCGCGCAGCTTGCCGGCGCGCAACTGCGGCAGCGAGGTGCCGATGCCGGAAAAGTAGATCGGTACATGGCCACCGAGCGTGTCGATCAACGCCGGCCCGCCGCCCTTGTAGGGAATATGCGTCATCTTCAGGCCGAACTGGCGGTTGAACAGTTCGCCTGCAAGCTGGCTGATGCTGCCTGCGCCGAACGAGGCGAACGACAGCTGGCCGGGGTTCTTGCGCGCGAGGGCGATCAGGTCCGGCAGCGTCTTCACCGGCAGCACCGGGTTGACCACGATTGCCAGCGGGACCTCGGCGACCAGCCCGACCGGCGCGAAGTCGGTGAAGGTGTCGTAGGGCAGCTTCGCGAAGAAGGACGGATTCAGCATGTGCGAGGTCACGCTGTGGAACATGATCGTGTAGCCGTCCGGGGCGGCGCGGGCCACGGCCTCGGCCCCGATCACGCCGTTCGATCCGCCTCGGTTCTCTACCACCAGTTGCTGGCCGAGCGCCTGCCCGAGCGGTTCGGCGAGGATGCGGCCGACGATGTCGGCACCGCCGCCAGGCGGCCAGGGAATCACCATCCGCACCGGTTTCACCGGCCAGCCTGCGGCCGGCTGCGCGAGCGCGCAGGCGGCGGGCGCAGCCGCGAGGACGGACATCAGGCAAAGCGCTGCTGGGTGCGGCTGTGTCATTCGGGGTTTCCTCCGGGCGGTGGGATGGACGCTGTGCGTCGCGGTTCTGTTCGCTGGCATCGGCGATTTGTCCGTACCTTTTGTCCGGTCATTTTAGGCGGGCGGGGATCGGGTCGCAACCGCGGCATGCCTTGCGTCACCGGCTGCCTGGCTGCCGGTATGTCCGCGCGTGGACGCGCAGCCGCTGCCAGTTGGCGGCGAACGCTGCGGCGAGGTCCGGGTTCCCGCGCATGACCAGCACATTCTCGGCATTCCTGCGCTGGGCGGCATAGGTGAAGTTGTAGCTGCCGGTGACCAGCACGGCCGCCGGGGTGCCGGCATCCACGATCATCACCTTGTTGTGCGCGCTCGACTGCTGCGGGTCCAGCCACACGGCGACACCATTGCGCGCGAGGTCCGCCAGCACGCTGCCCTCGAGCAGTCGATCCTGCCGGTCGTCTGCCAGTACCTCGACATGCACGCCGCGCCGGTGCGCATCGACCAGCGCGCGCGCGATGCGTTTGTGCGTGAAGCTGAATGCCTGGACCAGTACCTGCTGCCTGGCCTGCCCGATCACGCCGATCAGGATCTCGTCCACCGGGTCGCCCGGGGTGAAGGCGACCTGCACCGTACCGGTCGCAGCGAACAGCCGCGACTGGCCGTGCACTGCATGCCCGTCTGCCGCAGCGACCGGCCAGGCCAGGGTGGCCGACAGCAGGCAGCCCAGGAGCGCCGGCACGCCCGTCTTGCGCGCGCGCGGATGCATCGCCGCGTTCAGGCCTTCGCCCGTTCCAGCACCGCCGCGAAGAAGCCGTCGGTGCCATGCCGGTGCGGCAGCATCTCGAGGTACGGCCCGGTGTCGAGCGCGATGCCCAGCCCGGCCAGTACCTCGCTCGCCGGCCGCAGCGAGAATGCCGGGTTCGCGGCAAGGAAGGCTTCGACCACCGCGCGATTCTCCTCGTCGAGCAGGCTGCAGGTCGCATAGACCAGCCGGCCGCCCGGCTTCAGCAGGCGTGCTGCACTGGCCAGGATGGCGGACTGCTTCGCGGCCATCTCCGCCACGGCCGATTCCGGCTGGCGCCACTTCATGTCCGGGTTGCGGCGCAGCGTGCCCAGGCCGGTGCAGGGCGCATCGACCAGCACCCGGTCGATCTTGCCGGCCAGCCGCTTGACCCGGGCATCGGATTCGTTCGACAGCAGCTGCGGATGTACGTTCGACAGGCCGCTGCGCTTGAGCCGCGGCTCGAAGGCCTTGAGGCGCTTCGCCGAGACGTCGAACGCGTACAGGCGCCCGGTCGACTGCATCAGCACGCCGAGCGCCAGGGTCTTGCCGCCGGCGCCGGCACAGAAGTCGACGATCATCTCGCGCCGCTTCGGTGCCACCAGCTGGGCGAGCAGCTGGCTGCCTTCGTCCTGCACTTCGACCGCGCCCTGGTCGTAAAGCGGGTCGCGCCCGAGCGTCGGGCGACCGTCGATGCGCAATCCGAACGGCGAGTACGGCGTCTCCCGGGCGACGATGCCGCGCGCCTTCAGCTGGGCGATCGCCCCGGTGCGCTCGACCTTCGCGGGATTGATGCGCAGGTCGAGCGGCGCCGGCTGGTTCAGCGCGCCGACCAGGGTTGCCGTCTCGGTTGCGCCGAAGCGGGCGCACAGGCGCTGGTACAGCCAGTCGGGAACATCGAGGACGGTCGCCGGTGACAGCGTGGACGCATCCAGCGCATGGGTGGCGGCCAGCCATTCGCTGTCGTTGCGGCCGATCGCCGGTTCCAGTGCGCGCGCCGACAGGCCGAATACCGATGTCAGTGCGACCAGCACCAGCCGGCGCGGTGTCGGCGCGCGGGCGTCGGCACCCGCCGGGGCCGCGGGGTCCGGCACCAGCGCGGCGCCGTCCAGCTTCGCGAAGGTCGAGGCGTCGATCGCGGGGGCGGCCGCGCCAGCCGGCGCCGGGCCGGGCATGCTCGCCCGCGCATTCAGCGTACGCCAGCGGCGCAGCACTGCGTACATCACCTCGGCGGCGAAGGCCCGGTCGAGCGGGCCCAGTTCGCGCCGGGCACGGAAGAACTGGTGCAGTACCTGGTCGGCCGGCATCGTGAACGCAGAGGCCAGGCCGACGGCCTGGGTGGCGGCATCGATCCGCAGCGGGTTGGGGGAGGGCAGTGCATCCATCGTGGCAGGGGCGGCGGTGGCCGGTCGCGGGCAGGGGAAAGGGCGGAGCAGTTGCCCCGGAAGAAGGGTTGCGGCGCGGGATCAGTCCTGCGCGAGGCGTACCGTGTCGAGGGTCGCGTTCATCGTGCGTCCGTTGCGGTCGGTCCACCGGATGCGCACCGGCAGGTACGGACGATCGGTCGCCAGCCACATATCGTAGCCCTCGTCGCCCGGTTGCGCGCGGACACGCCGAAGATGCCACGTGCGCCAGCCGCCGGCCGGTGTCTCGATGACTTCCTCGGCGACCCGCTCGTAGGCCTGGACATAGACCTTGCGGCCAGTGGTCAGCAGCACGTCGCGGCGACCCTGCTCGATGGGCACGAATGCGAATTGCAGGATCAGTGACAGCGTGTCCTGCGCGCCGGCGTACAGGGCGGCGGTCTGCAACGCATCCGGATAGCCGAAGGTCACCTGCTTCGCCGACCAGTCGAATCGCGCGAATTCGTTGCGCGACTTCGGTCCGCGGTCCATGGCGAAGGCATCCGGCCGCAGGCCGTCGGGCGTGATCCGGCCCTCGCTGGTCTGGACTACGCGCACCCGGCGCAGCAGCCCGACCAGCCCGGTGGTTTCGGCACTCAGGCTGAGCCTGTATGCCTCACCGCTGGCTTCCCAGGCATAGGTGGCGCGCCCGACCGGCGTCGGCGGATCACCGATGGACACCGAATAGTCGAGCCGGCCGCTGTGCGGGAACCGGATGCTGCCGGGCGGCGGGCTGGCTTCTCCTGCGGCGGGTCCGGTCGCGCCGCCAGCATCGGCAACCGCCGCGGCGGTGTGCCCCGGCTGGGCGAGCGGCGCGGCGTCGACCGGTCCGGCGCCCGGCGCAGGCAGCGCGGTGTCGATGGGTCCTGCCCGCGTGGCGGGGACTGGCGCCGGTGCAGGGGGCGCGACACGGTCGGTGGCGGTTGCCTGCGCAGGCGACCGCAGGGCGCGTGCGCCCGGGACTGCGACCGCCGGTGGCAGCAACCGCACCGCCAACTCCTGTGGGAGCGGGACCGCAGGCTCCTGCGTCGGGCCACCCATGCGCAGGGGCTGCAGGGACAGGGTGAACAGGTGCAACACCAGGGATGCGGCAAGCGCCCAGACAAATCCGCGCCGGGGAGACCGGGCGGCCATCCGGTTCACTGACCACCGATCTGCGCCAGCACCTGGTCGAACGTCGCGCCATCGGGTTCGGTCACCAGGATGCGCACCGGGATCATCCCGCGCGCGGCTGCCAGCCAGACCTCCGTTGCGTTGTCGTCCTTCTCGCGCACCCGGCTCACCCGGATCGTTTCGAAGGCCCCGGCCGGCGTGGCCACTGTCTCGCGGCCGGACACGGTGAACCGGTAGCGCGTGACACGCCGCCCGTCGGTCATCGGCGCCTCCCATTCGCCGGCCGGCAAGCCGGGCGGTTGCATGGCGCGCTGCGCGAGGGCGTACGGGAAGCTCAACCGGTCGGTGGTCCCCGGCGGCAGCGCTTCGCCGTCGACCTCGGTGGTATCGGTGCCGGGACGATCGAAACGGATCTGGTTCGTCGCCCAGTCGAAACGCGCACGCTGGAGCGGATTCGCACCGCGCTGGTCGGTGAACTGGTCAGGTCGCAGCCCGGTGGCCGCCACCGTGCCGCGGCTTTCGCGGCGCCACCCCTGGCCGCGCGCCAGCAGCGCAGCCAGGCCTACCGCACGTGCTTCGCTCAGCAGCCGGTAGCCATTGCCGCTGCGTTCGAAGGTTTCCTCGATCCGGGCAATCTCGAGCCCGCTGCGCAGCAGCGAATAGATCAGTGCCAGTCGTGCCGGCAGGCCGTTCCCGGCCTCGGCAGCCTGCGCGCCAGCCGGAAGTGTGCCGAGCACCAGGCTGGCGAAGGCCGAGCCGAGGGCTGCGCGTCTGGCGGTCGAGATCCTGGAACCGTACCGATCCATGGTGGCCGCCATCTACCGGTCGAGCGCCGGTGCGATCAGCGCGCGATCGTTCGCTGCCGCAACCACAACCGTATCTGCATCGGGCGACGGCAGCACGTGCACCCTTGCGCCGTCGATCCGCAGCCGGCCTTCGGCAAACCAGCGCAGCGCCTGCGGATACAGCCGGTGTTCCTGCTCCAGGACGCGGGCCGACAGCGTGTCCTCGGAGTCGTCGGCATCGACCGGTACGGCGGCTTGCACGACGATCGGCCCGCTGTCCAGCGTCGAGGTGACGAAATGGACCGTGCAGCCGTGCAGTCGCACGCCGTCCTGGAGCGCGCGCCGATGCGTGTGCAGGCCGGGATATGCCGGCAGCAGCGACGGATGGATGTTGATCATCCGCCCGGCGTAGTGGTCGACGAAGCCAGCGGTCAGGATGCGCATGAAGCCGGCGAGCACCAGCAGTTGCGGCCGGTGCCGGTCGATCGCCTGCATCAGTGCAGTATCGAACGCGACGCGCGGGTCGGGTGCACCGGCGAACGTGGTGTGGTCGACCACCTCGGTGGCGATGCCGTGCGCGCGTGCGAATGCGAGCCCGCCCGCATCCGGCCGGTTGCTGATGACCGCCGCGATGCGGCAGGGCGGCGCGGACTCGACGATCGCGCGCAGATTGCTGCCACGCCCGGAAATCAGCACGACGATGGATGGCAGCGCGGCGGATTCCATGCCTGGAGACAGCTTCATGCGGGATTGCAGCCGGCTTGCATCAGCGGATCACGGTCTGTGCTTCGCCGCCCGCGCGCGCGCGGATCGTGCCGATGCGGCTCACCGTCTCGCCGGCGCTGACCAGGTGTTCGATCGCGCGCGCGGCATCGGCTGCCGCGACCACCAGGATCATCCCGATGCCGCAGTTGAAGGTGCGGTACATCTCGTCGTCGGCAACCTTGCCGGCGGATTGCAGCCAGCCGAACAGCGGTGGGCGAGGCCAACTGGCGCCGTCGATGTCCGCCACCACGTCGTCCGGCAGCACCCGCGGTACGTTGCCCGGCAGGCCGCCGCCGGTGATGTGCGCCAGCGCCTTCACCGGCAGTGTCGCCATCAGGGCGAGCACCGGCTTGACGTAGATGCGGGTGGGCTCGAGCAGTGCATCGGCCAGCTGCCGTCCGTGGAAGTCGGCGTCGAGGTCCGCAGAGGCATGTTCGACGATGCGCCGCGCCAGCGAGTAGCCGTTCGAATGCAGGCCGCTGGAACCGAGCCCGAGGATCACGTCGCCTGCGGCAACGGTCGACCCGTCGATGATCTTCGATTTCTCGACCACGCCGACGCAGAAGCCTGCAAGGTCGTATTCGCCGGCGACGTACATGCCGGGCATCTCGGCGGTCTCGCCGCCGATCAGCGCACAGCCGGCCTGCTCGCAACCGTGCGCGATGCCGCGCACGACCTCGGTCGCCACCCCGACCTCCAGTCTGCCGGTCGCGTAGTAGTCGAGGAAGAACAGGGGTTCGGCACCTTGCACGAGCACGTCGTTGACGCTCATCGCGACCAGGTCGATGCCGATCGTGTCATGGCGGCCGAGCGCGAAGGCGAGCTTCAGCTTGGTGCCGACGCCGTCGGTACCGGAGACCAGCACCGGCTCTCGGTAGCGTTTCGGCACTTCGAACAGCGCGCCGAAGCCGCCGATGCCGGCGAGCACGCCCTCGCGGCGGGTGCGTGCGGCGAGCGGCTTGATGTTTTCCACCAGCGCGTCGCCCGCGTCGATATCCACGCCGGCGTCGCGGTAGGTCATGCCGGCCGCCCGGGCGGGGGAGGCGCCCGCTGCTGTCCCGGGCGCGGGTATCGCCGCGTCGCCGGGCGTTACAGGATGTTTCTCGTTCAAGGGGGCGGCTCGCAGTTGAGTTCCGGGGGCGGCACGGATAAAGTCCGCGAGTGATTCTACCAAAGCCGCAACCCAGCCCCCGTCCCGTCTGCGGAACCGGCCCCTGTTCCGGGGCCCCGGTCTGCTCGTCGGCTGCCGGGGTGCGCCGCCGCGCGGCGGTGGCGCGATGACGCCGTCGCCCCGCGGGGGCACCGGTCCGGAGATCGGCGCACGCGCTTTCTGGCTGGTGCTGGTCGCGCTGACCGGCTATCTGTTCTACCTGCTGGGGCCGGTGCTCACGCCGTTCCTGCTCGCGCTGATCATCGCCTACATCTTCGAGAAGGTCGTCGCGAAGCTTGCCGCGCGCGGGCTGTCGCGCGCGATGGCGGCCGGGCTCGTGCTGCTGCTGATCATCGTCGCCGCCGTGGCGATGGTGCTTATCCTGCTGCCGCTGCTGCAGCAGCAGTTGGCCCGCATCACCGAGACGATGCCGCGCTTTTTCGAATGGGCGAACGCCAACGTCGAACCGTTGATCGAGCAGCATCTCGGCGTGCAGGTCGAACTCGACCACCTGCGCGCGCTGGTGCTCGAGCAGCTGCCATCGCCGCAGACCGTTGCCGGCTGGGTCGTGCCGTCGCTCGCCAGCGGCGGGATGGCTCTGGTGGGCTTCTTCGTGAACCTGCTCTTGATCCCCGTGGTCGTGTTCTACTTCCTGCGCGACTGGAGCGACATCGTCGCCGAGATCGACCACATGCTGCCGCGCGCCCAGCACGCGATCATCGCGCGGCTGGCGCGCGAAATCGATGCCGTGCTCGGCGAGTTCCTGCGCGGGCAACTCGCCGTGATGCTGGTGATGGCGGCGTTCTATGCGATCGCGCTGTCGCTGGTCGGTGTCGAGTATGCGGTGGCCATCGGCCTGCTTACCGGGCTGATCACGTTCATCCCCTACCTGGGCGCGGTGTTCGGCATCACGCTGGGCACAGTCGTCGCGGTGATGCAGTTCCAGGCGCTCGGGCCGCTGCTATGGGTATGGGGCGTCTTTTTCGCCGGACAGATGGTCGAGGGCTATCTCGTAGTGCCGAAGCTGGTCGGCGACCGGATCGGCCTGCACCCGGTCGTGGTGATCTTCTCGCTGCTCGCGTTCGGGCAGTTGTTCGGATTCTTCGGCGTGCTGCTGGCGTTGCCGGCCAGCGCGGTGCTGCTGGTCTGGCTGCGCTACCTGCGCGGATGCTATCTCGCGAGTCCGCTCTACCAGACCTGAGATGCCGGTTCCGCCGAAACTTGCCGGTACGCTGGTCGGCCCCCTGCCTTTCGGCCGCGGCGAAGACGAGGCGGGCGTCGCGCGCGTGGGCGGCGCGCCGGTCGGCCGGCTGGCCCCGAGCCATCCGCAGGGCGTGCTCGACCTGATCCCGCAGCCGAGCCAGTCATTCGACAATTTCATCGTCGGCGACAACGCGGAACTGGTCGCGCTGCTGCGCGGCGGCGCGTCGTCCGTCGCGGCGCGCTTCTTCTATCTGTGGGGTACGCCGGGTTCCGGCCGCAGCCACCTGCTGCACGCGGTCGCCGGCGGCCCCGACGAGGATGCCCGCGAAGCGCCAGCCGATGCTTCCGGCGCGGCCCGCATCGGCCGCTACATGGACCTGCGCGAGCCCGATGCGCCGCTGGGCATCGAATTGCTGGTCGACAGCCGCGGTCGGCCAGTCACCTGGCTCGCGCTCGACAACGTCGATGCGCTCGATGCCGGGGGCGAGCAGCGGCTGTTCAACCTCTACAACACGGTACGGCAGGAGTACCCCGGGTGCAGCCTGCTCGTGTCGGGGCCGCGTCCGCCCGCCGGACTGGCGCTACGCGCCGACCTGGTGACCCGGCTGTCATGGGGACTCACCTACCAGGTGCATCCGCTGACCGATGCACAGAAGGCTTCGGCGATGTCGGCGCACGCGCGCTCGCGCGGCGCAGTGATCGGTCACGAGGTGCTCGAATGGCTGCTGCAGACGATGCCGCGCGACCTGCCGACCCTGCTGGCGGTAGTCGACTCGCTCGACAGCCATTCGCTCGCTGCCAAGCGCGCGGTCACGCTGCCACTTGCGCGCGAATGGCTGCGCAGCCTCCGCTGATGCCCACGTTACAGGAAAGATGACGCCATGAAACTCGTGCTGTTCGATCTCGACAATACCCTGCTCGCCGGGGACAGCGACTTTGAATGGGGCCAGTTCCTGATCGAGACCGGCGTACTCGACCGCGCCGAATACGAGTCTCGCAACAAGGGCTTCTACGACCAGTACAAGGCAGGGACGCTGGACATCATGGAGTTCCTCGCCTTTGCGCTCGCACCCCTGGCCAGCCATCCGCGCGAGACGCTCGATGCCTGGCATGCCGGGTTCATGCAGCGCAAGATCGCGCCCATGATTCGCGAGCCGGCGCGCGCGCTGGTTGCGCGCCATGCCACTGACTTGCGTGCCGTGGTCACTGCGACCAACTCGTTCGTCACCGCACCGATTGCCCGGGCTTTCGGCATCGAGCACCTGGTGGCGACCGAACCGGAGCAGGACGCGCACGGCCAGTTCACCGGGCGCGTCGCGGGCATTCCCTGTTTTCGCGAAGGGAAGGTATCCCGCGTACAGGCCTGGCTTGCCGGGCTCGACCACGAGTCCTCCGATTTCGACGAACGGTGGTTCTACAGCGACTCCGCCAACGACCTGCCGCTGCTCGAATGGGCGACGCATCCGGTCGCGGTGGATCCGGACGATCGCCTGCGCGCGGTCGCGACGCAGCGCGGGTGGCCGATCCTCGGCCTGCAAGAATGAGCCCGCGCGGCCGGGTGGCGCGCCTCCTCCAGCGCACCGCTACGGCCTGCCACGGGGGCCCCGATGTATACTGCGCCTCCCTGGCCTAACGAAGGCTACAGCCTTCCTTCATGATTCGCTCCTTCCTGCGGCGCGTCTTCGGCAGCCGCGGCGCGCGGCCCGAAGTTCGCAAGGTTCCCCAGATCATCCCCCGCGACCGTCACGGCATCGGCCGCGACCGGATCAGCGCCTGTGCCCTGCGCGTGACCTCGACGCTGCAGGACAACGGTTACAAGGCGTTCGTGGTCGGCGGTGCGGTGCGCGACCTGCTGATCGGGCGCAAGCCCAAGGACTTCGATGTCGCGACCGACGCGACGCCGGAACAGGCCGCAGCGCTGTTCCGGCGCTCGCGCATCATCGGCCGCCGGTTCCGGCTCGTGCACGTGATGTGCGGCCAGGAACTGGTGGAGACCGCAACCTTCCGCGGCGACGGATCGCCGCCGGGCGAGGCCGATCTCGACGCAACGGCCGACGACGCCGGCGATGCGTTCGAGGCTCCGGAGCCGCCGCCGTCCCGAGGGCCACGGTCGTCGCGGCCGCGCCCCGAGTCCGGGCCCGGCACGCGGCAGGCCGACCAGCACGGACGGTTGATCCGCGACAACGTGTTCGGCACCCAGCAGCAGGACGCGGCGCGCCGCGATTTCACCGTGAACGCGCTGTTCTACGATCCGAGGGCCGAGGAGATCGTCGACTACCACCACGGCGTCGAAGACCTGCGCAAGCGACAGATCCGGATGATCGGCGACCCGGCCACGCGCTACCGTGAAGACCCGGTACGCATGCTTCGCGCGGTGCGATTCGCGGCGTCGATCGGCTTCGAGATCGAGGCGTCCACCGGTGCGCCGATCCGCGAACTCGCACCGCTGCTGTCGAATGTGCCGCCGGCGCGGCTGTTCGACGAGATGCTGAAACTGCTGTTGTCCGGTGGCGCCGTCGCTTGCGTGAACCGTTTGCGTCACGACGGCTTGCACCACGGGTTGATGCCGATGCTCGACGTGATCCTCGAGCAGCCGATGGGGGAGAAGTTCGTGATGCTCGCGCTCGGCAACACCGACGCTCGGATCAATTCCGGGAAGAGCGTGTCGCCGGCTTTCCTGTTCGCCTCGCTGCTCTGGCACGAAGTGCTCGCCGCGTGGAAGCGCGGTACCGACGGCCCGCCCGCCGGGCGCGGCAAGCCACCCATGATCGCGCTTGCCGAGGCGATGGATTCCGTCATCTCGCGCCAGGTCGAGCAACTCGCGATCCCGCGCCGCTTCACCGCGCAGATGCGCGAGATCTGGTTTCTGCAGCCGCGCTTCGAACAGCGCTTCGGCCGGCGTCCGTTCCGGCTGCTCGAGCAGGAACGGTTCCGCTCGGGTTACGACTTCCTCCTGCTTCGCTGCGAGAGCGGTGAACTGGACGCGGAGGTCGGTGAATGGTGGACGCGCTTCCAGCGTGCCGGCGAAGCGGAGCGGGAAGAGATGCTGTTGCCGGAGACGTCGGCCGGCAAGCCGAAGCGCAGGCGCAGCCGGAGTGGCCGCGGCCGTTCGCGCGCGGAAGAGGCCGGTTCGCCCGACGGCGCCGGCCCCGTGCCCGCGGGCGGCGGAGCGGGCGGTGATTGATGCGCCCGGGGAGGTCGCCCGGGCCTACGTCGGGCTTGGCGCAAACCTGGGTGATCCGCTCGCACAGATGCGTGCCGCGGTAGCCGCACTCGCGAAACTGCCGACGACCACCGTGGCCGGGGTCAGTTCGGTCTACCGCAGTGCGCCTGTCGGCTACCTCGACCAGCCCGATTTCTTCAATGCGGTGGTCGCGCTCGACACCGGGCTGTCGCCCCAGGCGCTGCTCGACGCGCTGCTGGAGATCGAGCACGAGGGCGGTCGCACGCGCGAGTTCCGCAATGCGCCGCGCCTGATCGACCTCGACCTGCTGCTTCATGGCGAGCGCGTCGTCGATGAGCCGCGGCTGACCATACCGCATCCGCGGATGGTCGACCGTGCCTTCGTGCTGCTGCCGCTCGCCGAACTCGATCCTTGCTGCGTCGTGCCCGGGGCCGGGCCGCTTGAGGCGCTCGCCCGGGCGGTCTCGGCACAGGCGATCGGGCGCATCGGCGCGCTGGCCGCCTGACCGTCCGGCAGAGGCCCCTGCGATGCTGCCAACGCGCTTCCGGTATGTCGTCGTCGAAGGACCGATCGGTGCCGGCAAGACCACCCTCGCGCGGCTGCTCGCCGAGCGCACCGGGGGGGAAGAGCTGTTCGAGAAACCGGACGACAATCCGTTCCTCGCCGGCTTCTACGAAGACCCGCGGCGCCATGCACTGCCGACACAACTGTTCTTCCTGTTCCAGCGCATAGGGCAGTTGCGTGCGATGGCGCAGCGCGACCTGTTCAGTTCGGTGACTATCGCCGATTTCATGCTCGAGAAGGATCCGCTGTTCGCGCGGCTCACGCTGGACGACGACGAGTTCCGGCTCTATCAGCAGGTGTATGGCCAGGTCAGGCCCGAGACGGTTGCGCCGGACCTGGTGATCTACCTTCAGGCGTCGACCGAGCGGCTGGTCGAGCGCGTGCGCCGGCGCGGCATCGGGCAGGAGCGGCGCATCGGCGAGGAGTATCTGGAACGGCTCGCCGCAAGCTACAGCCAGTTTTTCTACCGGTACGATGCGGCGCCGGTGCTGATCGTCAACAGCGACAACCTGAACTTCGCCGACGAGCCGGCGGATTTCGAACTCCTGCTGCGCTGTATCCGCGACATGCGCGGCCCACGCGAATTCATCAGCCGGGGCAGCGCATGACGAGCGGATATCGCGCGGCATGCAGGCGCAGCCTGCCGGGGCAGGTTTCGCGGGGCGGCCGCGCGCACGGGCGCGTTTGCATCCGCGCGCGACCGGGACGATACTCCCGTCCCCACTGCCTGTTGTCGACAGGGTTCTGACCGCGCGATGACCTACGGAAACGCCGCCGATACACCCAGACTCGCCCGCGTCACGCTGCACACGCTGCAGAAGATGGCACAGGCCGGAGACCGGATCGCGATGCTGACGAGCTACGACGCCAGCTTCACTGCGTTGCTGGAGCGTGCCGGCGTCGAGACCATCCTCGTCGGCGATTCGCTCGGCATGGTGATCCAGGGCCGCGATTCCACGCTCGCGGTATCCATGCGCGACATGATCTACCACACCGAGTGCGTGGCCCGCGCCGCGCACCGGGCCTTCGTGATCGCGGACATGCCGTTCGGCAGCTTCCAGGTCAGCCCGCAGCAGGCGTTCGAGAACGCGGCGCTGTTGATGGCGGCCGGCGCCCAGATGGTGAAGATCGAGGGCGGGGTCGCGATGGTCGACACGGTGTCCTTCCTGGTCGAGCGCGGCATACCGGTATGCGCTCATATCGGCCTCACGCCGCAGTCGGTGCACCAGCTGGGTGGTTATCGCGTGCAGGGCCGCACCGATGCGGCTGCACTGCGGCTGCGCGACGAGGCGACCCGGCTCGAGGCTGCGGGCGCGGGTATGCTGCTGTTCGAGGCGATCCCGGCGGCGCTGGCGGCCGAACTTACCGCCAAGGCGGGCGTGCCGACCATCGGCATCGGAGCCGGGGCCGGTTGCTCCGGGCAGGTGCTCGTGCTGCACGACATGCTCGACGTTTTCCCCGGGAAGAAGGCGCGTTTCGTCAAGAACTTCATGGCGGGCAGCGCCGGCATCGAGGCGGCCGTGGCGGCATACGTGGCCGAAGTGAAGGCGGGGACCTTCCCCGCTGCCGAGCATTCCTTCTAGACATTTACCGGGCAGGTTCTGCGATGGATGTGATTCATTCGGTACACGCGCTGCGCGAACGGCTGCAGCGCGAACCGAACAACGTGTTCGTGCCGACGATGGGCAACCTGCACGAGGGACACATACAGCTGGTGCGGCTGGCCAAGCCGCGTGCGGCCTGTACCGTGGTCAGCATCTTCGTGAACCGGCTGCAGTTCGGCCCGCGCGAAGATTTCGACCGCTATCCGCGCACCCTGGAATCCGATTGCGACAAGTGCCGCGAGGCCGGCGCCAATGTCGTGTTCGTCCCCGATGAACGCGAGATCTATCCGGAACCGCAGACCTTCGTGATCGAGCCGTCGGAGATCCAGCACGTACTCGACGGCGCGATCCGGCCCGGGCATTTCCGGGGCGTCGCTACGGTCGTGCTGAAGCTGTTCAACATGGTGCGCCCGCATGCCGCGCTGTTCGGCAAGAAAGACTACCAGCAGTACCTTGTCCTGCGCGACATGGTGCGCCAGCTCGCGCTGCCGATCGAGATCATCCCGGCAGAGACCGTTCGTGCGTCCGATGGCCTCGCGTTGTCGTCGCGCAATTCCTATCTCAGCCCGACCGAGCGCGCAGAAGCGCCGCAGTTGTACGCGATCCTGCAGCGGGCATGCGATGCGGTGCTATCGGGTGAACTGCATGGCATGGTCGAGCGTGACGCGATGCAGGCACTCGGTGCGCGCGGCTGGAAGCCCGACTATGTCGCGGTGAGGCGCCAGCAGGACCTGCAGTCGCCGACGCCGGACGATCGCCGCCTGGTGGTTCTCGCGGCGGCCCGGCTTGGCCGCACGCGGCTGATCGACAACCTGGAAATCGATATCCCGGGTTGATCGCCCGGCGGGCCTGCGCAAGCTGCCAGTCCGCCAGGCTCCCGGAGCCTCAGGGCATCTGGATCTTGCCGCCCGCCATGCCACCGGGCAGTCCGCCGGGGCCGATCGGTCCCTTGGGGATGACCAGGCCGGAGGACTGCTGGCGGCGCATCTCCTGGATCTCCCGGACGGCGCGCTCTATGCTCTCCTTGGCCGCTGCGGCATAGTTCTGCACGGCCTCGGCCAGCGTGTTGCCGTCGACCTCGAACGACAGCGGCAGCGCGCCAGCCGGCGTGAGGATCTGTGCTTCGCCGACGAAGCGCATCGGGCGTGACGCGTCGGTGCTGCCGTCGACGTTCACCGGGACCATGCAGCGCAGGGTACCGACCTTGCCGTCGGTGTAGATCTCTTCGCGGCACAGTGCCGAAGGGTCCATCACCGGTTCGGGCATCCTGTCTTCGGGGCGTTCAGCCATCGTGTGTTCCTTGCATGTCAGCGGTTGAAAGAAGATTGATCATCGCACCGGTATCGTAGCGCCGACGACGCTGCGCGCGGCCTCGCGCACCGTTGTCGCCGGGTTGGCCGCGCATGCGTCGGTGAACCGGTCGAGCATCAGCGCCTTGTTCCTTGCCGTCGGAATCAGCCCGCGCCCGGCACGTTCGAAGCGCGCGTTGATGTAGCCGTCTGCCCAGTCGCGCACCGCGGCGCGACTTCCGGCGGCCTGCGAAGACGGTGCGCCGTCGGCGGCGCCGCGCACGTCCAGGTAGACGCTGCAGGCGAGCGCCCCGATCGCATCCGCTGCCGTGCTGCCTTCCAGCGACCGGGGATCCTCGAGCATCGCACGGCCTGCGAGCAGGGCGGCGTCGCGCACGGCTCGCGCGGGGTCCTGGCTACAGCCGCCGTCGAGCAGGTCCGTGATACGCTTTGCGTTGGTCGATGTTTCGGGAAAGGGCTTCCCGACGGCATCGGAAACGCCATAGACATAACCGAGCATGAAGGATCGGACTGCCGACAGCACGTCGGTGGCAGCACCTGTGGCGCCAACGGCTGCGGCCTCTGCATGGCGGCTGCAGAACCACGATCCGGTGGAGACCGAGGTTTCGTCGGCCGTGAGCGGTGCCGCCGCGCGTGCGGCGCCGCCCGGTACCATCGGAGAGAACAACACCGGCAGAGCGAACATGGCAAGCGCATACCGTCTGCGGTCGGGGATCCGGAACATGAGACGAGGATACCGCAGAGCCCCGGCGATCGCCGGGCGTGGAACTTCCTGCGTCAAGTGCTGTCTGACTGACATGTTCCAGCATGGCAAATCCTGGCGCGCGCATCTGAACGTCGGCATGGCCCTGCTGATGCTGCCGCTGCTCGTCCTGATGCCGCTGCTGCATGCGCATCCGACGGCTGTGCCGAGCGTCGACCACCCGGCTGGCCTGCATGTTCCGTTCCAGCGATTGCAGACAGCCGAGTCCCCATCGACAGCAGTCGCGCAGGCATGGCAGTGCGCGCCCGCGGATGGCCGTGGTCTCGCAACGATCGTCGTGCAGGAGGCAACCTCTCGGTCGGCCGACCTGGTCGCGATGCGCGGATCTGCCGGACGTGTCGGATGTGTCGAGCGGCCGGGTGGCCTGGTCGTCGGGCCGCTCGCGGCCGCTGTCGCGTGGCCGCCGGTACAGGTCGAACGGCTTTCGCCGACAGTGCATGAACACCGCTCCCAGGCGCCACCGTCCGTCTGAATGAGGGCCGCCTGTGGCGGTCCCATGCCCGCCTGCCGGATCGCGCCGTTGTGCGCATCCGTGCACCCCACCGTATCCTATCGTCCCGGCGCCAGCGACCGGGACGACCGCCAGGACATCGCCGATGGACACTTCATTGCCTGCCGAGCACCAGAACTGCAACCTCTGCAATGCCACCGACGTACGCGTCGTTTCGCTGCGCGATCGCGATGGTCGGCCGCTGCGCACGGTCATGTGCACCGGCTGCGGCCTCGTCCGCTGCGACCCGATGCCTGACCCGGACATGCTCGATCAGTATTACCGCGAGCGCTACCGCATCGACTACAAGCGCCAGCGTGCACCTTCCCGCCGTCACATCCTGCGTGCCGGGCGGGTAGCGCTCGATCGCCTGGCGCGATTGCCGCAATTGCCCGCGCCGTCAAGCAGTGGCGGGCGCGCACTCGACATCGGTGCCGGTGGCGGCGAGTTTGCCTATCTGCTCGGCCGCACCAGTGGCCTTGCGGTCACCGGCATCGAACCCAACGAGGGATACGCCGCACATGCGCGCCAGGTACTCGGGCTCGATCTGGTGGTATCGCCGCTGCACGAGGCCATGCCTGCCGGTGGATCCTTCGACCTGATCACGATGTTCCACGTGCTGGAGCACCTGCGCGATCCGGGTGCCGCGCTGGCCCGTATCGCGGCCTGGCTCGCGCCCGGGGGATTGGCCGTGGTCGAGGTCCCGAACATCGAGGCGACCTGTCAGGCACCGGGCCACCTGTTCCATGCGGCGCACCTGTACAACTTCAACGCAGCGGCGCTCGAACGCCTTGGACAGAAGGCCGGTCTCGAACCGGTGGCCTGCTGGTTCTCTGCCGATCGAGGCAACCTGAGCCTGACGCTGCGTCGACCCGCTGCGCAGACGCTGCCAGCCATGGTCGGGTCCGGCTCTGCGTCGGTCGGTGCCCTGGCGATGCCGAGCAACGCAGCCCGCGTCTGGCAGGTGCGGTCTGCCCATACCTCGTGGCGCCACCATGCGACCCTGCAGCCGGTCACCCGCGCGTTGCGGCGCATGGCGAGTCGTGTCGACGAGACGCTGGCGCTGCAGCGCCTGCCCGTCGATCCGCGCGCGATGCTCGACCGGCTGTGCGACGGCTGGCAGGCCCCGCGGAGCGGCCAGACAGCCTAGGGCTGGCCGCCTCCGTGCAACGCACGGCGGGCGGTGTATTCCCCTTCCTCGAGCAGCGTATCGAAGATGCGCATCCGGCGCGGATCCACGGCGCCGCGCACGAATGCCGCGCGTACCGCACAGCCGGGTTCGGACTGGTGCCGGCAGTTGGCGAAGCGGCACGACCCGATCAGGGGCGCGAACTCCGGAAAGGCCGCAGCAAGCCTGTCGGTGGGCACATGCGCGAGGCCGAATGCCTGCAGGCCGGGGGAATCGATGACCGTCGTCTGCGGATCCAGCGCATACAGGCGGCTTGCGGTCGTGGTGTGGCGCCCGGCATCGAGCGCGCTGGAGATCTCGCCGGTGCGGGCGCCAGCGGCGGGGACGAGCGCATTTACCAGCGTCGACTTGCCCATTCCCGATTGCCCGATCAGCAGAGACTCGTGGCCGACGAGGCGCGCGCGCAGTGCTGCGACATCGTGTTTCGCCGCGACGTCGACGATCGGGTAGCCGAGGGCCGCGAACGGCGCGAGTTGCGCGCGCGCCACTGCGGTGGAGGCGGCCAGGTCGGTCTTGTTCAGCACGATCAGGGCGTCGATGCCAGCGGCGTTCGCGGCGATCAGGCAGCGCGACAGCAGTTCGTCGGAGAACGGTGGCTCCCCGGCTACCACGTACGCGATCAGGGTGACGTTCGCGGCAATCACCTTCTCGCGCATTGCGTCGCGCCGGAACAGGATGCTGGAGCGGTTGTCGATCGATTCGATCATTCCCTGCGATGCATCATGGCCCTCGGCGGCCCGGCTGATCTCGACACGATCGCCGCACACCGCCTCCATGCGCCGCCCGTGTGCGGCGCACTTGACCCGCTCGCCGCTGCCATCGACCAGCACCTCGACCTTGCGGCCGAAGGCGGCTACCACGCGGCCGCGCTGCACCGTGGCCGCAGGTGCCGGCACTCGCTGGCGGACAGGGCTACGGCTCTGTGAACGACCCTTCGGACGGTGCTCAGCCAAGGGCGTTGTCCCGGTGTTCAGGCATCCGAGTTGTCGGTGGCGGCATGCCCGCCGTCAGCACAGCGCGAGGAGCGCATCGAACTTCGCGGCGCAGATGAAGTCGTTCTCCGAAAGACCGCCGACCGAATGCGTGGTGAAACGGACCTGGCAGCGGTCGTATCCGATCGCGAGTTCCGGGTGATGGTCTTCGCGATGGGTCACCCACGCCGTCGCATTGACGAAGGCCATCGTCTCCCAGTGGTCGGCGAATGAGTAGATGCGGATCAGGCAATCGCCCTCGATCCGCCACTCGGGCAGTTGCTGCAGCAACTGTTCCACCGCTGACGCATCGAGCGCGGCATCGGGCCCGAGCGGTCGGCAGTGTCGCTGCACCAGCGGGGGCGGCGGTGCTCCGGCCATGCCGGGCTGGGTCGCGGAGGCCATCGATCGCCTAGCGCGCCGCGGCCTGCAGCCGCGCAATCCGGATCGCGGCGGGCGGGTGCGAGTCGTAGAACATGGAATGCACGGGGTCGGGCGTCAGCGTGGATGCGTTGTCCTTGTACAGCTTGACCAGCGCCCGAACCAGGTCGGGCGCGCTCGCGTTGCGTGCGGCATAGTGGTCGGCTTCGAATTCGTGGCGCCGCGAGTACCATGCGAACAGCGGGCTCAGCAGGAACGTGAACGACGGCAGCACCGTGAAGAAGAGCAGCAGTGCCATGGCCGTCGACGGCTGATCGACGCCCAGCGACACATGGAACCACGGCTGGGCAGCGAGCCAGGCGAGCAGTGCCAGGAAGACCAGGCTGGCGGCAAACGTCCATGCGATGCGTTTGGCGACATGGCGCAGCTTGAAATGGCCCAGTTCGTGCGCAAGCACCGCCTCGATCTCCTCGGGCGTGAGGCGGGCCAGCAGCGTATCGAAGAACACGATGCGCTTGCTGCGCCCGAGCCCGGTGAAATAGGCATTGCCATGGCTGCTGCGCCGGCTGCCGTCCATCACGAACAGGCCCTGCGCCTGGAAGCCGCAACGCTCGAGCAGCGTCCGGACGCGGGCCTCCAGTGCGCTGTCCTCCAATGGAGAGAACTTGTTGAAGAACGGAGCGATGAACGTCGGATACACCGCCAGCACCAGCAGGTTGAAGCCGACCCAGACAGCCCAGACATACAGCCACCAGAGTGGCCCCATCGCCCCCATCAGCCAGAGAACCGCCGCCAGCAGAGGCAGCCCGAGCGCGGCGCCCAGCAGTGCGTTGCGCAGGAGGTCGCCGATGAACATCGCCGGTGTCATCTTGTTGAAGCCGAACTGCTGTTCGATCACGAACGTACGGTAGGCACTGGCGGGCAGGGAGACCGCGCTGGTGAGTACCACCACCGCGCCGATCAGCGCGACCCCGTGCAGCAGCCCGTCGCCGAGCTGCGGCCGGAGCAGGCCGTCGAGCCAGGCCAGGCCGCCGCCGAAGGTGAGCAGCAGCACGACCAGCGCGTCGAGCGGAATCTCGACCAGATCCAGGCGCCCCTTGGCAACCGTGTAGTCAGCCGCGGTACGGTGGCTTGAGGCCGGGATTTCGGCGGCGAACGCTGCCGGGACATGGTCGCGGTGGGCCCGGACATGCTGCATGTGGCGCAGCGCGAGCCATAGCCTCGCCGCGGTGGCAGCGCCAAGTGCGACAAGAAACAGCAGGGAGAATGGATGCATGCAGTGAAATGTACCGGGAATCGCTGGGTGGGACTGTGACACAATCGTGGCGAGCTGGCTTGATTCCTGCTGGATGTTCGGCGAGACACAACCGCTGTTCCTGCGCGGCGGCGCTGCGGCCGGGAAGCACCGACGCCAGGATGGACTACTGCCCGCGCCGATCCGGCGCTTCAGTGGCGTACGCGCGGGTCGTTACTGGTTGGCAATCAACGATTTGGGGGCTGGAACGGATGGCACAGAACGCTGAACACCTGGTCTGGGTGGACATGGAAATGACCGGGCTCGATCCGGACCGTGACCGCGTGATCGAGATCGCGTTCGTGGTCACCGATGCCCGGCTGGAGGTCGTCGCCGAGGCGCCCGTGCTGGTGTTGCACCAGTCCGAGGTGGTCCTGTCCGGCATGGACGCATGGAACACTGCAACGCACGGCCGCTCCGGCCTGACCGACAAGGTCCGGGCATCGACGCTGGACGAAGGCGGTGCCGAAAGGGAGATGCTCGAATTCGTGGCTCGTCACGTGCCACCGAAGACCTCGCCGATGTGCGGCAATTCGATCTGCCAGGACCGCCGATTCATGGCACGCTGGCTGCCCCGGCTCGAAGCCTACTTCCATTACCGCAACCTCGACGTGAGCACGCTGAAGGAACTGGCCCGGCGCTGGCGGCCGGAAATCCTAGCCGGGCTCGTGAAGCATGGCAGGCACGAGGCGCTGGCCGATATCCATGAATCGATCGGCGAACTGCGCCATTACCGCGAACATTTCCTGAAGCTCTGACTGGCAGATGTCGATCAGCCCGTCCTCCGGTGGCCAGCCGGCCGCACCTGCAGTCACCGCGCGCGGTAGCGGCCTGTGGCTGATGTTCGCGGTCTGGCTCGCAGTGTTCGGGGCCGTGTACGCATGGTTCCACGACTGGAACGCCGCGCAGGTGAACCCGAACCAGGTGGCGTCCCTGCCGATGGACGGACACGAAGTCTCCCTGCAGCGCAACCGTGCCGGGCACTACGTGGCCGATGGCTACATCGACGGGACCGCCGTCACCTTCATGCTCGATACGGGCGCCACCCAGGTGGCGCTGCCCATGCGTACGGCCCGCGCGCTCGGACTGCCGCTGGGCGAAGCCATCCAGCTGAGAACCGCGAATGGCGATGCGGTCGGCTACCGCACCCGGCTCGAGCGCGTACGCATCGGCCCGATCGAACTGCGCGACGTCGCTGCGGTCGCCACCGACGGCATGGACGAGGCGATCGTGCTGCTCGGGATGAGCTTCCTGAAGCGGGTGGAGTTCGCACAGCGCGGCGATCGGCTGACCCTCAGGGTCGCGCCCGGCACTGCCGGAAACCAGACGCCTTAACGAAACGGAGCAGCTACCGATGGAAAGCCGACCGGCCACGTCGTTCACGATCGAGGTAGAGCCGAACGTTCCGCGTCGGCTCGCTCGTCTGGACGAGCTCGCGAACAACCTCTGGTACAGCTGGGACCGGCAGACGCGCAGGCTCTTCTCGCTGCTGCAGAAGGGGTTGTGGGATGCGACCGGACACAACCCGAAGGAGTTCCTGAAGCGTGTCGACGAGGCGCGTCTGCTGGAGGCGGCGGACGACCCGGTGTTCCTGTCCAACCTGAACCGCGCGCTGTCCGCCTACGACACCTACCACGACGAGCCGCTGCGCCGGAACGGTTCCGAATGGCTGCGCCATACCGACAAGGTCGCGTACTTCTGCGCCGAGTACGGCTTCCACGAGAGCTTTCCGATCTACTCCGGCGGGCTGGGCATCCTCGCTGGTGACCATTGCAAGGCTGCCAGCGATGCACGGCTGCCGTTCATCGCCGTGGGCCTGCTGTACCGGCAGGGCTATTTCTCCCAGACCATCGATGGCGAAGGCAACCAGCACGCGACCTACGGCGATTCCGATTACGACGACCTGCCGATCCACCGCGTTGCCGGGCCGGACGGCAACGAGGTCATGGTGCAGGTCGAGATGCCCGGCCGTATCGTGCACCTGAACGTCTGGAGCGCACGTTGCGGGCACGTCACGCTGTACCTGCTGGACAGCGACGTCGAAACCAACGCGCCCGCCGACCGTGAGATCTGCCGCCGTCTCTACGGCGGCGACCGGACTACCCGCATCGAGCAGGAAATCGTGCTGGGCATCGGCGGGGTGCGCGCGCTGCGTGCACTCGGCATCGCGCCGACCGTCTGGCACATCAACGAAGGGCATGCCGCGTTCCTGGTACTCGAGCGCATGCGTGAGCTGACCGTCGGCGGGCTGAGCTTCGACACCGCGCTCGAGGCGGTCGCCGTGAATACGGTGTTCACCACCCACACACCGGTACCGGCGGGGCATGACCACTTCGCCGAGTCGATGATCGTGTCCTACTTCGAGCGCTTCGCCCCTCAGCTCCGTCTCGACCACGCGCAGTTGCTGGCGCTCGGCCACGGCATGGGCAACGGCGACTTCAACATGACCGCGCTGGCGATCCGCGCATCGCGCTTCCAGAACGGAGTATCGAAGATACACGGCGGGGTATCGGCCGAGATCTGCCGCGAACTGTGGCCGCAGATCACCCCGGCAGAGAACCCGATCGACTACGTGACCAACGGCGTGCACGTGCCGACCTTCCTGGCCGAAGAGTGGATGGAGATCTTCGAGCGCTATCTCGGGCCCGACTGGCTTGCCCGGCAGCGCGATCTCGAGTTCTGGAAGCGCGTCGACGACATACCGGATCACCTGTTCTGGAGCGTCCGCCAGACGCTGAAGGCGCGCATGCTGCACCTGGTGGACCACGTCACGCGGGTGCAGCACCTGCGCAACAACGGATCCGAAGCCCACCTCGACCGCCTGCTCAAGTACGCCGATCCGGACAATCCCAACGTGCTGACCATCGGCTTCGCACGCCGCTTCGCGACCTACAAGCGCGCGACGATGATGTTCGAGGACCTCGACTTCCTGCGCGACCTGATTTCGGACGCGAAGCGCCCGGTGCTGTTCGTGTACGCGGGCAAGGCGCATCCGGCGGACCTGCCCGGGCAGGCGCTGATCCGCAGGCTGCACGAGATCTCGCGAATGCCCGGCTTCGAAGGTCGCCTGCTGCTGCTCGAGGGCTACGACCTGCGCATCGCGCGGCGCATCGTCTCCGGCGTCGACGTGTGGCTGAACAACCCGGTGTATCCGCTGGAGGCCAGCGGCACCTCCGGCATGAAGGCCGGCATGAATGGTGTGCTGAACCTGTCCGTTCTGGACGGCTGGTGGGGCGAGGGCTACGACGGCCAAAATGGCTGGGGCATCAAGCCGGCTTCGCAGTACCTCGACGATGCGCGCCGCACGCGAGAGGAGTGCCAGACCCTGTACGAATTGCTGCAGGACCAGGTCATTCCCATGTACTACGACCGCAGCCCGTCGGGCTTCTCGCCGCGCTGGGTGCGCATGGCCAAGCGGTCGATCGCGACGCTGCTGCCGCGCTTCAACACCGGCCGCATGGTCGGGGAATACGTGCAGAAGTTCTACCATCCGGCCAGCCTGCAGTGGCGGCGCTACAGCGAGGGCGGCTATGCGCGCGCGCAGGAGGTGGCGCAGTGGAAAGCACGGGTACGTTCGGCCTGGCACGGGGTGACCGTGCGCCGGCTCGATGTGCCGCGCAAGTCGCTGCGGTTCGGCGAAGGCGTGCGGATCGACGTCGCGGTCGACCTGAACGGACTCGCGCCTGACGACGTGATCGTCGAGATGACGCTGGCCCGGCAGAGCCCCTACGAGAAACTGCGCCAGTCGCAGCGGCTGTCGTTCGAATCGACCGGAGAGCGCACCGTGCAGGGCGAGCATCGCTTCGCGCTCGCGCTGACCCCGGAGCTATGCGGCAGGCTCGAGTACCGGGTCCGTGTCTACCCGTGCCACGAACTGCTCACGCATCCGTTCGAACTCGGGATGATGATCTGGCTGTAGCCTGCCCGGAAGCGGTCGCGAAAGCGACCGCCTGCCGGTATACCGCGACATAGGACGCAGCGCTCGCCTGCCAGCCGAAATCGCGCTGCATGCCGGCTGCCTGCAGCGCGCGCCAGCGCGGCCGGTCCTGCCACGCGGCGAACGCACGTGCCACGGTGGCCGCCAGCGCAGCCGATGTGTCGCCGGTGAACACGAAACCGGTCCCTCTCGTCGCCGTGGCCGAGACGTCGTCGAGCACCGAATCGGCCAGTCCGCCGGTGGCGCGCACCAGCGGCGGGGCACCATAGCGCTGGCTGTACATCTGGTTCAGCCCGCAGGGTTCGAAGCGCGACGGCATCAGGAACGCATCGCAGCCGCCTTCGATCAGGTGCGACAGCGGCTCATCGAATCCGCCGATGAAGCCGACCCGACCGGGATGCTGGCGCACGCATTCGGCAGCCGCACCGGTGAGCCGCCTGTCGCCGGACCCGAGCATCGCCAGTTGCAGCCGGTGCCGCGCGGCCAGCCCGGGCCAGGCCTCCAGGATCAGGTCGATGCCTTTCTGCTCGGTGAACCGGCTGACCACGCCGAACAGCATTGCATCGTCGTCGGGTTCGAGGCCGAAGCGTTGCTGCACGGCGCGGCGGTTGGCCGCGCGTGCCTCGAGCGTATCCTGCGTGAATCGTCCGGCCAGGCAGGGGTCGGTGGCCGGGTCCCAGGCGGCGGTATCGATGCCGTTGAGGATGCCGTACAGCCGGCTGCTGCGTGCGGCGAGCAGTCCCTGGAAGCCGAAGCCGAGCGGCGCCTGCTGGATCTCGCGCGCATAGGTCGGGCTGACCGTGGTGATGCAGTCGGCGTAGTAGAGCCCGGCCTTGAGGAACGAAAGCTGGCCGTGGTACTCGAGGCCATGCATGCTGAAGCTTTCGGGCGGCAGCCCGAGCCGGGCAAGCAGCGCCGGATCGAAGCTGCCGCTGAACGCCAGGTTGTGCACCGTGAATACCGTTGCCGTTGCCTTCGCCGCTGCAACGGCTGTCGCAGCCTGGCGATCGAACGACAGGCAGGCCGGTGCCAACCCGGTCTGCCAATCGTTGCAGTGGAGCACATCGGGCCGCCACCCGATCGGGGAGGCTGCGCCGCACAGCAGCGCCGCCACTTTCGACAGCAGGCCGAAGCGCAGCGGGTTGTCGGTCCAGTCGGCGCCTGCACCGTCGACGTACGGGTTGCCAGCGCGACCGTAGAACTCCGGGCAGTCGACCACCAGACAGTGCAGCCTGTCATTGATCCGGCCCGACAGCAGGGTCGCGCCAGGCAATCCGGCCGACGGGCCGATGCGCCCCTCGATGCGAGATTCGCGCAAGCCCGAGAGGATGGCCGGATAGCCGGGCAGCAGCAGGCGCACATCTGCGCCGATGGCAGCCAGCGCGGCGGGCAGGCTCGCACTGACATCCGCCAGGCCTCCGGTTTTCACCAGGGGGGCGACTTCCGAGGTCGCGAAAAGGACCGAGGGCAGGGCTGCCGGCACTGGCGGGGAAGCGGTCTGCTCGAAGGACGGCTCGGCCAAGGGTACGCGCATCGGTTGTACGGGTGCTCGCGATTATAGGCGCGCACCTCGTGGCAGGGAGGCCTTGTGCGCCGTACGGCTTGCGCTGGCGCCAGCGTGCCCGATCCGCTTCAGGCCATGGCCGCGACCGCCTCGCGCAGCGCGGCCGCCGCGCGCTCGACTTCCGAGGCGGCGTAGCGATAGCCAGCGCCGAGCGCGTCCGGGGATCCTTCGATCGCAGTGCGCTCGAGGGTCGCCAGCGCCTCCACCGAAGGGCGTGCATGGAAGTTCAGGATCACGCCGCGCAGCGCATGCGCTGCGGTGACGATTTCCGGGGCGCAGCCCGTCTCGACCGCTGCGCGCAGCCTGTCCTGCATGCCGGGCAGGGACTCCAGGCACATCGAGCACAGGTGCGCGAGCAGTTGCCGGTCGCCGCCGACGGTGTGGAGGAGGGCATTCGTATCGATCGCCGGAAAGCCCACTGGCGGATGTCCGGCGCGACCCCGCTGCGCAGCGTCGTTTCCGTCCTTCGCGAGCGCGAACTGGTCCAGCACGACCGCCAGTCGTTCGCGCCGCAGCGGCTTCGAGAGGTATCCATCCATCCCGGCCGCGAGGCAGCGTTCCTCGTCGCCGATCATTGCGTGTGCCGTCAACGCAACGATCGGGGTGTGGCGTGGCGGCGTGCCGTCCGCTGCCGCGTTGCGCTCTCGTTCCAGGGCACGGATGCGCGCGGTCGCCTCCAGGCCGCCCAGGCGCGGCATCTGGACGTCCATCAGCACGATATCGAACTCGCCTCTGCTCCACGCCTCGACGGCCTCGACGCCATCGTTGGCCACGGTGACCCGATGGCCAGCGCGCTCGAGAAGCATGCGCGCGAGCTTTCTGTTCACCGGGTTGTCTTCCGCGAGCAGCACGTCGAGCGCGAGCGCTGCGGTCTGCTGCGGGACGGGTGGCTGCGGCACGGCAGCGGGCGTCGACGGATCGTCCGGCAGGGCCATGTGGCGCCCTATCGTCTCGAACAGGTCCGAGGCAGTAACCGGTTGCACGAGTACTGCCGCCGCGCCGACCGGCGTCCATGCCGGATCGCTCGCGCGCGCGCTGCCCGCCGGGGCGACCACCACCAGCGGTACCCGATCGCCGATCCAGGTGGATACGGCCTGCTCGATCAGCAGCGCGGGCATGGCATGCACCAGCACCAGGTCGAAGCCCGCTTCCAGCGCAGCGCGATCCGGCACCAGGTACCTCGCCTCGTCGATGCTCTGGCATTCGGTCAGCGCCATGCCCCAGTGCGCGAACAGGTGTGCCAGGGAGCGGCGGCTGCTCGCCGACCCATCGACCAGCAGCACGCGCAGCGGCCGCAGCACGACCGGCTGCCCGAGGCCGATCGTGTCGGGCAGCAACGAGAGGTCGAACCAGAACGTGCTGCCTTCGCCTGGCGCGCTCTGCACCCGCAGTTCGCTCCCCATCAGGGACACCAGGTGGCGGCTGATCGACAGGCCCAGCCCGGTGCCGCCAAAACGCCTCGTGGTGGAACTGTCGGCCTGGGTGAAGGCTTCGAAGATCTGCTCCTGTTTCTGCGGCGCGATGCCGATGCCCGTGTCGCGCACGCGGAATCGTACCTGTACCGGTCCGCCTTCGGTGCACGGGCCGACCACCTCTGCCGAGACCACGATTTCCCCGATCTGCGTGAACTTGATCGCGTTACCGACGAGGTTCAGGATCACCTGGCCGATGCGCAGCGGATCTCCGACCAGTGCATCCGGTACGTCCGGCGCTACGTCGAGGATCATCTGCAGCGACCGTTCGCTCGCCTTGGGTGCCAACGATTTCACGCGGTCGCTCAGCATGGCACGCAACGAGAATCCGATCTGCTCGAGCTGTATGCGGCCGGCCTCGATCTTCGAGTAGTCGAGCACGTCGTTGATGACCTGGAGCAGGTTCTCGGCCGAACGGCGAACCGAGGTCAGGTAGTCGCGTTGCTCCGCATCGAGGTCGGTGTCGAGCGCGAGTTCGGTCATGCCGATGATGCCGTTCATCGGTGTGCGTATCTCGTGGCTCATGTTCGCCAGGAAGGCACCCTTGGCCTGGCTGGCGGCTTCGGCGGCATCCTTCGCCGCCTTGAGTTCGGCTTCGTAGCGCAGCCGTTCCGAGATATCGCGCGCCACGCCGATCTCGCCGATGTGGCGTCCCTCCGGATCGAACAGGGGCGAGAGCGACAGTTCGACATCGACCGAGCTTCCGTCCTTCCGCAGCCGGCGCGTGATCGACATGCGCTCGTTGCGCCCGGTCCGTACCCGCTCCATCGCATGGGTCTCGTCGCCGCCGGTCTCGGCGATGCGCAGCACTTCATAGGCACTGCGACCGAGGACTTCCGCCTCGGTGAACTGGTACAACTGCTCCGCGCCGCGGTTCCACGCTATCAGGCGATTGTCGAGATCCTTGAGCATGATCGCCTCCGAAGCCTGGTCGACGACCTGGGCGAGTTGCCGGGCCTTGGCCTCGCTGGCGCGCAGGGCTTCCTCGCGCAGCTTCCGCTCCGTGATGTCCGACTTCACCGCGATGAACTGCTGTACTTCCCCGTTCTCGCCCCGGATCGGCTGCACGTCGAGCGCGACCCAGTACAGGCGGCCATCGCGCGTGTAGTTGATCAGTTCCTCCTGGAAGCCCTCGCGCGCTGCGAGGTGCCTGCGCATGCGCGCCACCGTCGCGGGATCCGTCTCCGGGCCCTGCAGCAGGTGTCCGGGCACGTGGCCTATCGCCTCTGCGGCGGGGATTCCGGTCAGCCGGGTGAACGCGTCGTTGACCCACTCGATATGGCCGTCGGCATCGGTGATCACCACGGCGTTGCTGGTTCGGCTCGCCACGAGGGACAGCTTGCGCAGCTCGGCCTCGGTGTTCCGGTTGCTGGTGATGTCGGTGAGCACGCCGATCAGGCCGGTACGTTCCTGTGAGGAGGAGGTCAGCACCGCCTTCGAGAACAGCATGGCACGCTGCTCGCCTGCGGCATTGGTCAGCTCTGCCTCGAATGCCTGGTATGCCGCGCTACCCTCGAGCAGTTCGCGGTCGCGTAACTCGATCAGTTCGGACAGTTGGGATGGCCAGAGGTCGCTGCTGGTCCGCCCGACCACCGTGTCACGGCCGCGCCCGTAGAAGGTTTCCCATGCCCGGTTCACGCTCTGGAACCGGCCGTTACGGTCCTTGTAGTAGACGGGGTGCGGCATGGCTTCCAGCAGCTGGCGCGACAGCTCGAGGCTTTCACGCAGTCGTTCCTCGCCCTCTCGCAGCCGCGCAGCGAGCAGTGTCCGTTCATTGATGTCGCTGAGCAGCCCTGCTACGCCGTTCGTCTTCCCGTCGGCATCGACGGTCAGCCGTGCCGTGAATTCTCCCCAGCGCAGCTCGCCGGAAGCGGTCTCGATGCGGGCCTGCCATTGCGCGACCCCGTCGATGCCGGACAGCATCCGCCGCCACGCACGGACCGCCGCCGGCCGGTCGGCTTGCGCGATTCGTTCGAACAGGCGGCGACCCACCAGTTCCTCGGGCTGATGTCCGGTGACCTGGAGCCAGGCGCGGTTGACGAAGCTCACCCTTGCCTCGGTGTCGGATTGCCAGACTACCTCGGACAGGTTCTCCACGAGCCGCCGGTGGCGGGCCTCGCTGCGGGCGAGAGCGATGATCGCGGAATGCCTGGCCGTGTCGTTGATGATCACGCCGGTCAGGTGCAGGAACTCGCCGCGCTCGTTGAAGACGCCCTGTCCCTTGTCGAGTACCCAGCGTGTGCTGCCATCGGCCGCGCGCAGGCGGTACTCGGCTGCGAACGGACGCCGCTGCTCGATCGCGCTTCCGATAAGGCCGCGCATCTTGGCCGTGTCGGACGGATGTACGATGCTGGCGTAGCTGCGCGTGCGGTTTTCGATCAGCTCGACGACCGGATAGCCGGTCAGACGTTCGAACTCCTGGCTGAGATATTCCATTGTCATCCTGGAATCGGCCAGGCAGCGGTAGACCACGCCGGGGATGTTTCCGGTCAGCGCACGCAGTTCGCGTTGGTTGATGTCGGCCACGCGCTGCTGCTCCGACAGCCGGAGCGAGGCCTGATTCAGTGCGTCGACCAGGCCGTGCAGTTCCAGGTTTCGCGGGTCGGCCGCCAGCTGACGGCCGGAGCCGTCCAGCTCCAGTGCGAAGCGGTTGATCTTCTCCAGCGCCTCCCTCGTACGACGGGTCACGCCCAGCACGCAGAGCCAGACCAGCAGTCCGACGGCTGTGGACATCAGCGCCACCTGCAGCAGGTGTTCGAGATAAACGTTGTCGACCTGCTCGCGCTCCACCACCAGTTGCAGCCATCCGTCGAACCCGGTGCCGGTGACTGGATGCCAGAGGTTCGCCAGCGTGCCGTGCACGCCGTTCGAGCCGGCTGTCTGTCGATCGCCGGAGGCGGGTACGACGACCGCAGGTGCGCGTGTCTGGGGCGGGCGGAAGTCCGGTGCGCCTGCGCCCGCTGCCGTCTGCACGGCCCGCGACACCAGCGTGCCGTCCGAGCGCCAGAGCAGGGCGTCGAGCACGCGCGGAAACTCGATCGCCTGCTGCAGCATCGTCTGCGACCGCGCGGCATCGCCGCCGGCCTGGCCGAGCGCCAGGGCCCGCTTCTGGGCGAGTTGCTCGAGCAGCGCGACGTGAACGGATTCGGCGCGACTCTCTGCCGTACTCGTGCGTACGACGATCGCGACCAGCAGGCTGATCGCGAGCGCTCCGACCAGCAGGGTCGGCAGCAGCCATGACATGCGGCGTATGCGATCGCGCATGGGATCAGCCAGTGCCTGCGAGCCCTGGCGGCAAGCGGTCGTCCGCACGGCCCGGGTCGGCGTCGTAATGCAGGGGCTCGTCGTCATCGCTGAAGCGCGCGCCCATGGCGATCACGTCGGGCAGTACCACGAAGAAGGCATCGAGCAGGCGTGGGTCGAAGTGTCGGCCAGCCTGCTCGCGCATGAACGAAAGGGCTTCCTCCACGCTCCAGGGGCGTTTGTAAGGCCGTGCCGAGGTCAGCGCGTCGAACACGTCGGCAATGGCGACGATGCGCCCGAACAGTGGAATGGAATCTCCGGTGAGGCCGCGCGGATAACCCGTGCCATCGAATTTCTCGTGGTGGGACCAGGCGATCTCCGCGCCGGCCTGGATCACCGGGGATGCACTCTCACGCAGGATCTCGTAGCCGATCGTGGCATGCTCCTTCATGACCTCCCATTCGTCCGGCTCCAGCCTGCCGCGCTTGAGAAGGATGCGATCCGGAGTGCCCAGCTTGCCCACGTCGTGCAGTGGCGCCGCCAGCAGCAGGATCTCCTGCTGCTGTTCCGAAAGACCGATCTGCCGGGCAATCAGCCGCGAACAGTGGGCCATCCGCTGGATGTGCGCGCCGGTTTCGGGGTCGCGGAACTCTGCGGCACGCGCCAGCCGCACGATGGTCTCCAGTTCGCGAGCTGCGATCTCGGCCGTGGCCGCGCGAACCTCCGTCTCCAGCCACGCCGCACGGCCCTCCAGCTGCTTCTGTGCGTCGCGCAGGCGCAGCATGTTGCGCGCCCGCGCCAGCAGTTCCGTACGGTCGATCGGCTTGTTGAGAAAGTCGTTGATGCCCGCTTCCAGTGCCCGGTAGCGGACCTCGAGTTCGGTGTTCGCCGTCACCATCAATATCGGCGTATCCGACTTTCCGGGGATCTGTCGGAAGCGGGCGGCGAACTCCAGCCCGTCCGGTGCGGGCATCATGTAGTCGACAATGACGAGGTCCGGATCGTGTGTGGCGCACCAGTCGAGGGCGTCGGCGGAGGATTCGAACAGTACCGACGCGCAGTCCGGCATGCGTCGGATCAGGTGCTCCATGAGCTTGAGGTTGAGCGACACGTCGTCGATGACCAGTATCTGCTGTTCAGGCAAGGGCCTTCTCCGAAGGCGTTGCCGGTGCGGCTGGCGCCGCGCGGCGCGGGGCGAGCCGCGCCAGCACCCGGTTGCCCTTGCCGAGGTACTCGAGCGATTCGAAGCTCAGCATGCGCGCCAGCGCGATGCCGCGCCCGTGCGCGTGGAACGCGCGCGTCGGGTCGAGTTCAAGATAGGGCGTCCAGTCGAAGCCGTCGCCCTGATCCGTGATCAGGATCTCGACCGCGTCGCCATGCCGCTCGAACTCGAGGCTCACGGTGCGATCGGCGAAGGCTGGCAGCGCAAGCCGGCGCGTGACTTCCGATTCCCACGTGCCGTTTTCGCGCATGCGCGACTTGTCGTCATAGGTCAGCCCCAGGTTTCCGTGCTCGATGCTGTTCAGAAGGAGTTCGGACAGGCCCAGTACTGCCTGCTCGGGATCGGGTGCCGCGTTGGCGACCAGTACCGCCAGCCGCCCTGCCTCCTCGGGCGTGCGCACCGTGAACGATGCCCGGTTCATCATCACGAGCAGCAGCCGGTGCTGCTCCAGTTCGGCCAGCAGCCGGCGCTGGGAAAGCGACGCCTCGACCGCCGAACGTACCAGCGAGCGCAGCATCTGCATCTCGAACGGCTTGGTCAGATAGTAGAGCGCACCGGCTTCGATGCCTTCGACGACCTGGTCCCGGGCGGCTGCTGCGGTCTGCATGATCACCGGCAGCCAGCGTAGCGCCGGGGTCGCCTTGATCCGCCGCAGTACTTCCATGCCGTCGATGCCCGGCATCATCCGGTCGAGCAGCACCGCGTCGTACAAGCGCTCAGGCACGGCCAGTGCGGCCAGAGCCTCCTGTCCGTCGGCCACGGTCGACAGGTTGTAGCCTTCCCCTTCCAGGAATTCGACGAGGATTTCGCGATTGAACGCGTCGTCATCGACGATCAGGACGCGGCTCGGTTGGTCGTTTGGATCAGACATGTCGGGTTGTCAGGGAGGGGCGGCGCGCGGCGGATGGTGGGAATGCTAATACACATGTCGTTTACGGCAGGCCGGCCGTCATCTTAAGCCGGGCGGGCGCTCGCGCGGGGCCGCCCGCGCGATCCGGTTCGGACGGCACCTGGACGGACGCCTGCGCGCCAGGCTCCCGAGGCAGCGTGAAAATGAAGCGGGTACCACCCCCGGGGTTGCCCTCGGCCCGTATGTCACCGCCATGCGCATGGACGAGCTCGCGCGAGATGGCGAGCCCCAGGCCGGTGCCGCCCGCGCCGGTACGGGTGGTGGAACTCTGCACGAACTTGTCGAAGATCGCCTCCCGTTCGTCTGCCGGGATTCCGATGCCATTGTCCGCGACGACCACTTCGGCGAGCGGCCGTCCGTCCGGTCCGGTGCGCTGCCCGAGCGAGATCGTGACCACGCCCCCGGGGGAACTGAACTTGACCGCGTTGCCCAGCACGTTCGTGAGAACCTGTGCGATCCGGGCCGGGTCGTACCAGGCGGTCAGGGAACGCAGGCCGGTGCGTTCGATCGCCAGTTGCCGTGACTGGGCGAGGCCGCCTACCTCGAGGATGACTGCATCGACGGTCGTGGTGAGTTCATGCACGCCGGGGTCGATCGGCAGCCGCCCGGCTTCCAGGCGCGACAGGTCGAGCAGGTCGTTGAGCAGCGCCAGCAGCCGCACGCCGCTCTGCTCGATCCGGTCGAGGTACTGCTGCGTCTTGTCGGGCAGGCCCCTGGAGATGCGTTCCTGGCCGAGCCGCGCGTACGAGAGGATCGCGTGCATCGGCGTGCGCAGCTCGTGCGACATGTTGGACAGGAACGTCGACATCGCCTCCTGCGCATGCTCGGCTGCGATACGCGCAGCCTCGATCGATCGCTGCGCGCTCAACTGTTCGGTGATGTCGCGGATTACCGTGATGCGGCCGACGAGGGCTCCCCGATCGTCGAGCTGCGGCGCGTGCGACGATTCGATGTCGATGCGCACGCCGTCGGCGCGGACATGCTGCAGGCGGTTCACGTCCGTAGCGCCGCTGCGCACGCGCCTGAGCAGGCCCTCGAGATGCTCCGGTGTGATGTCGGGATTCAGGAATTCATGCGACAGACGGCCGATCGCCTGCTCGGCCGGGTAGCCGTACAGCCGCTCGGCGCCGCGGTTCCAGGAGGTGACCCGGTTGTCCAGGTCCTTGGTGATCACCGCTGCTGTGGTCTGTTGAACTACGGCCGCCAGCATCCGGTTCTTCGCTTCGCTCGAGCGCAGGGCGAGCTCGGCGCGCTTGCGTTCGCTCACGTCCAGCGACAGGCGGATCCAGCGCACGACGCGTCCTCGTTCGTCGCGGATCGGCTGGCGCTCGATGCTGGCCCAGTAGGGGTCGCCGTTCTCGCGATAGTTGATCAGCTCGATGCGGCAGCCTATGCCCTGCTCGATCATTCGCGCCATTTCGGCGATCAGCGCTGCGTCGGTCAGCGGGCCGGTCAGCAGATCCTCCGGCGAGCGGCCGAGTACCTGTTCCATCCGGTACCCCGTCTGCCGCTCGAAGCTCTCGTTCACCCACTCGATGCGGTTGTGCTCGTCGATGATCACGACCGAATTGGCCGTACGGCTGGCCACCACCGAAAGCTTCTCCAGCTGTGCCTCGCGTTCGCGTGCCTTGGTGACGTCGGCGCGGGTCACCACCACATCGCCCAGGGGCGTGCGCCGCAGCGATATTCGATACCAGCCGTCGCCGACGCGGCGTTCGACCTGTGCATCTCCCGCCCGGTGCTCGGCCAGCCTGCCCTCGATGTAGGCCGCGCGTGCCTGCGGACCTGCCGCCTCGGGCACGTGCGCGTCGGCGATCACCTCCAGCACTTCGCGCTTGGTCATGCCGATGCGGATGCGGTTCCCGATATCGCCGGCGAGCTCGCGGTTGCGCTCGTTGAAGATGACCAGACGCTCGTCCTCGTCGTACAGTGCAAAGGCCTCGTCCAGCGAGTCGATCGCCTGTACCAGGCGGGTTTCGGCGCGTTGCTGTTCCGCCAGTGCATTCGCGGCAGCAGCCTCGGCTGCCTTGCGTGCGGTGATGTCGATGCGCAGCGCGACGATGTCGCCGATCGGGGTGCGTCGATGGGTGGTGCTGTACCAGCGCTCCCCGATCGGGTACTCGCTGCAGCCGTCGGCCGCACGAAACTCCGCGAGCCGTGCTTCGATCCAGCAGTCGCGCCGGGACGCGGCATCGGTGCCGATGGACGCGAAGGTCTCCTGCCAGAGCAGTTCGAGCAGTTCAGCCTTCAGCCGCCCAGGTACGACCTGGCCAGCGACGCTGCCGAACAGCTGCGGGTAGATGTGGTTGCAGACGACCAGTCGCTCGCTGCTGTCGAAAAGCGAGAATGCGGCGTCCAGGGAATCGATCGACTCGCGCAGCCTTGCCTCGACCCTGCGCTGCTCGATGGTGCCGGAAGCGCCGCGGCCGGAACGCAGGAGGGCGAGGAGCACGCCGATGCCCACCAGCAGCCCTGCCAGCGCGATCGCGGCCGTGACCATGTCGCGGTTGGCAGCCTCGAAGGCGGGCGTGGTGGCGTAGTTCACTTGCCATCTGCGGCCCATCGTCGACAGCGTCCGGTCTTCGGTGAACCGCGCCGCCTGCCGGCCGCGTGCGCCGTTCGAATCGAAGATCTCCCGGATGCCGGCGTCGGCGGCGTCGAGGTCGACGACCCGCACCGAGAGCGGTGCGTCGGCCGCAGGCAGGGGCCTGCCGAACAGATCGTCGGCGAGCACGAGCACGGAGATCCAATGGCGGGTGCCGTTGCCATCCGGGGCAGGTGCCAGCGGCGGCGACTGCAGTCGGGACGAGTCGGTGTTGGCGATCGGCCCTGCCGGGGCCATCATCACGTAGGCTGCGCGCGGACCGGTCGGCATCGGTTCGCTGAAGCGCTCGCTCAGCAGCGGCAACCTGGATCCGTCGGCAACCCGGGCCGCGGCCAGGTGCTGCGCCTGGGCGCCCATGTTGCGTCCGATGGCACCGTCGGCCATCCGCGCCGGCCAGCGATTGCGCACCAGCAGGCGTTGCTTCGAGGGCGCGGCGTCCCAGCCCGATTGCACGTCGTACTCCGGATACTGGCGCTGGGCGCGCGTCCGCCACGCCGCGATCTCGGCATCTTCGACCCGGTCGAGCAGAGTGATCGCACCCAGCGCGCCGAGCGACTCGTTGGCGCTCAGCGCGGCGGCCAGCCGGTCGAAGCGCGCGCGAGAGACTGGTTCGGTGCCGACTTCCATGCCGGCCGCCATGCTCAGGGTCGCGACCTGCAGCGCGCGCAACTGTCGCTCGACGTCCGCCTCGTAGCGGTCGACCGCCTGGCTGAACTCGAAGCGTGCGCGGCGATCGTTCTGCCGCGATGACGCGAAGGTGGCCAGCAGCACGAACAGCAGGATGCCCGACAGGATGACCCACAGGCCGGCCGGGTGCCGCCGTGCGGGTGGCCGGGGCAGGGTGAACGGGGAAACACTTGCCATCGAGGCGCCGGGAGTCCGGGAGGTTCGTCCGCGCCCGGCGGCGTGCACGGGCGCACCCCGCTCCGCCGGGCGGACGAGGACATTCCTTTAGCGGCAGGTTGCTGTCCGGGTTTAGCGCGGGTTCGATCGCGCATGGCGCGGGCGAATCCCCCGGTCTCCACCCGGGGGCTGGTTTGTCCGGGCCATCATGTCCGCAGGCGGTCAATCAGGGCTCGGGTGGAGTCATCGAGGCCGGCGGCCGGCACGGCTGAAGGCAGCAGGCAGGCGCCGATACGCAGTGCGAGTTTCTTTCCCAGCTCGACGCCCCACTGGTCGAACGGGTTGATGTTCCAGATTGCGGATTGCACGAGCACCTTGTGTTCGTAGAGCGCCACCAGGGCGCCAACGGCATGCGGGTCAAGCCGCTCGACCACCAGCGTCGTGGTGGGCTGGTTCCCCGCAAAGGTCTGGTTTGCAGCCAGCAGCTCGAGGCGTTCGCCGGCGATACCGCGTGCGGCCAGTTCGGCACGCGCCACGTCGCCGGCCTTGCCGAACGCGAGCGCCTCGGTCTGTGCCAGGCAGTTGGCGACCAGCAGCCGGTGGTGCAGCGGGTGCGCATGGTGCGGCTGGCGGGCGATGATGAAATCGGAGGGGATGAGCTGCGTGCCCTGGTGCAGCAGCTGGTAGAACGCATGCTGGCCGTTCGTCCCGGGAGAACCCCACAGGACCGGGCAGGTCGCATGATCGACTGGCCATCCCTGACGGTCGACCGACTTGCCGTTGCTTTCCATCTCGAGCTGCTGCAGGTGGGCGGGGAGCCGGTGCAGCCGCTGGTCGTAAGGCAGCACCGCATGCGAGGCAGCCCCGAAGAAATTCGTGTACCAGGCGCCGAGCAGGCCCATGCGCACCGGCAGGTTGCGCTCGAGCGGCGCCTGCAGGAAGTGTTCGTCCATCGCGCGCGCACCGGCGAGCAGTTCATCGAAGGCACAGGGCCCGATCGCCAGCATCACGGCCAGGCCCACCGCGGACCAGAGCGAGAAGCGGCCGCCCACCCAGTCCCAGAAACCGAACACGTTGTCCGGATCGATGCCGAACTTCCGGGTCCCCTCGAGATTGGTGCTGACCGCCACGAAATGCGCACCGGTGGCCCGAGGGTCGCCCATTGCCGCGACCAGCCACTGGCGGGCGGTATCGGCATTGGTCATCGTCTCGATCGTGGTGAAGGTCTTCGAGCAGATGATGAACAGCGTGGTCTCGGGATCGAGGCTGGCCAGCCTGGGCGCGAGGTCTGCCGCGTCCAGGTTGGACACGTAGTGCACGCGCAGGCAATCGTCGGTGCAGGGCTGCAGCGCCTCGGTGACCATCGCCGGTCCGAGGTCCGAGCCGCCGATACCGATGTTGACGACGTCGGTAAAGCGCCGGCCGGTGTGGCCCCGGCGGTCGCCGCAGCGCACCGCAGCGGAAAAAGCTCGCATGCGACCGAGCACCTCGGCCACCGCCGGCATCACGTCCACGCCGTCGACCGGCAGCGGCATCGAGGCGGGCCTGCGCAGGGCGGTATGCAGGGCCGCGCGCCCTTCGCCAGTGTTCACCGCTTCGCCCGCGAACATGCGGTCGCGCCAGCCCGCGACATCCTGCTGCACGGCCAGCCGGTGCAGCAGTTCCAGCGCACGGTCGTCGACCCGGTGCTTGGAGAAGTCTGCGAACAGGCCGGCGCCTTCGAGCGAATGACGTGCCGCGCGATCGGGTTCCGCCGCGAACCACTCGCGCAGGTGCCGCGATGCGATCGTGCGCTGGTGGGCCTCGAGCGCCTTCCAGGCGGGGGAATCGGTCAGTGCGCTCATCTCCGGGCCTGCCTCGCTCGTTCGCAGTGAAGCCGGGCGCTTCACATGTTGGGGTAGTTCGGACCGCCTCCGCCTTCGGGAGCGACCCAGACGATGTTCTGCGTCGGGTCCTTGATGTCGCAGGTCTTGCAGTGCACGCAGTTCTGCGCGTTGATCTGCAGCCGCGGCGATACCCGGCCGTCGACCGTGTCGTTCACGATCTCGTAGACACCGGCCGGGCAGTACCGCTGCTCCGGCGCGTCATGGCGCTCGAGGTTGATCCGTACCGGCACTGTCGGATCCTTCAGTGTCAGGTGCACCGGCTGGTCTTCGGCATGGTTGGTATTCGACAGGAATACCGACGACAGCCGGTCGAACGAGATCACCCCGTCGGGCTTCGGATAGGCGATCGGCTTCGCCTCGCGCTTGTCGACGAGCGTCTCGTGGTCGGCACAGGCATGGTGCATCGTCCATGGCGCCTTGCCGCGCAGCAGGACCTGTTCGATGCCGACCAGCAGGGCGCCGGTGAACAGCCCCTTCGACAGCGAAGGCTTGAAGTTGCGCGCACGATGCAGTTCGTCGTGCAGCCAGCTGGCCTCGAATGCGGCCGGGTACGCGGACAACTCGTCGGCGCTGCGCCCATCGCCCAGCGCAGCGAGGGCAGCCTCGGCGGCCAGCATGCCGGACTTGATCGCCGCATGGCTGCCCTTGATGCGCGATGCGTTCAGGAAGCCGGCATCGCAGCCGATCAGCGCGCCGCCCGGGAACACCAGCTTCGGCAGCGACTGCAGGCCGCCGGCGGCGATCGCGCGCGCGCCGTAGGCGATGCGCTTGCCGCCCTCCAGGAAGCCGCGGATCGACGGATGCTGCTTGTAGCGCTGGAATTCGTCGAACGGGCTCAGGTAGGGATTGCGGTAGCCGAGCCCGACCACGAAACCGATCGCGACCTGGTTGTCGTCGAGGTGGTACAGGAAGGAGCCACCATAGGTATCCCGGTCGAGCGGCCATCCGGCGGTGTGCACGACCAGCCCGGGCTGGTGCTTCGCCGGATCGACCTGCCACAACTCTTTCAGGCCGATGCCATACGTCTGCGGATCGCGACCGGCACGCAGGTCGAAGCGGGCCTCGAGCTGGCGGCCGAGCTGGCCGCGGCAGCCCTCGGCGAACAGCGTGTACGCCGCGTGCAGTTCCATGCCGGGCTGGAACGCGGCCGTCCGCGCGCCCGAGCGGTCGACGCCCATGTCGCCGGTCGCGACGCCGCGCACTGCGCCGGCCTCGTCGAACAGCACCTCGGTCGCCGCGAAGCCGGGGAAGATCTCCACGCCCAGTGCCTCGGCCTGGGTTGCCAGCCAGCGGCAGACGTTGGCCAGGCTGATCACGTAGTTGCCGTGGTTGCGGAAGCAGTCGGGCAGCAGCGGGTTCGGCACCTGGTACTGGCCCGTCTCCGTGAGGAAAAGGAAGCGGTCCTCGCTGACTTCGACCTGCAGCGGTGCGCCCATGGCCTTCCAGTCGGGCAGCAGTTCGTCGATCGCGCGCGGATCCATCACCGCGCCCGACAGGATGTGTGCGCCGACCTCCGATCCCTTCTCGATCACGCAGACGCTGACCTCGCGCCCGGCTTCGGTGGCCAGCTGCTTCGCGCGGATCGCGGCGGACAGGCCCGCCGGGCCGGCGCCCACGACCACGAGGTCGTAGGGCATCGACTCCCGGTCGGTACGCGCAGCAGCCGCGGCGCCGGAGGCGGAGTGGGGACCGTCGTGTGATGCGCTCAATGCAGACTCCATCGTTTCGGATCGATCAACGCCCGCGTCCGACGCCGGCGCGCAGCACCGGGACAACGTCGGGTAACCTCGCATTCTATCGGAATCGTTTCCGGCACCCGCCCGCGGGCGCTTTCGACACCCCCCGCCATGTTTCTCCCAGGCCCACTTTTCAAGACCGTCCCATGCCCGCCGATACCCCGCACCCGACTTCAAGACCCGCCGCCTTCACCGACGGCCATGAACTGATGCTGACCGTCACGCTGCCGGTGCGCTGGGGCGACATGGACGCCCAGGGGCATGTAAACAACGTGCAGTACTTCCGGTTCACCGAGCAGGCCCGGATCGAATGGTTCGATCGCTTTGCGCCCGACCGGCACGGCGAGGGCAAGGGGCCGGTCGTCGCGCAGACATCCTGCAGGTACATCCGCTCGGTCGTATATCCGGCCACCCTCGAGATCCTCGTGCACTGTGCCGTGCCCGGACGCAGCAGCTTCCGCCACCGGTACGTGCTGCGCGATGCGAAGGACACCGCGCTGGTCTACGCGGAGGGTGAGGCCGTGATGGTCTGGATCGACCACGAGACCCAGAAGTCCACGCCGATTCCCGACCGCATCCGCGACAACCTGCCGAAGGCCCTGACCTGAAGCGCCCGGCGCATCGGGGGCGGGGGCGCTGGGCCTCCTAAGCAGCCGGCATGTCCGCGCTGGCCGGGCCGGCGCGCATGTCCAGCAGCCCTCCCGACACCGGCGCGCCGGCGGGGTCCAGCAGGTACAGGTAGCCCGGGGCCAGGCTGTCCGGGGTGGGGAGCGTCGACGCGTCCTCGGCGGGATGGGTGCGATTGCGCTGCGGCGTGGCTACCGGACCGGGCAGCAGCGCGTTGATGCGCAGGTTGGAGAACACGCGCCACTCCTGCGCCTGCACCGCCACCAGGGACAGCAGTGCCTGCTTCGACAGCGCGAAGCTGCCCCAGAACATCGACGGTGACAGCGCGTGCGATTCGACCGTGAGCACCACCGATGCCGACGGCGAGGCCTCCAGCAGCGGCCGGCAGGCGCGGTTCAGCGCCGCCGCGGCGACAAGGTTCACGCGCAGCATCGACAGCCAGCGGTCGACCGTCTCGTCGTCCAGGGGGCGCAGCTGGTCGACATGCACCGCGCAGTGCACCAGCGCGTCCAGCCGGCCGAGCTGGGCGCCGATCGCCGCGGCGGTCGCCTGGAAATCGGCGTCGGTTGCCTTCGCCAGGTCGAGTGCGAACAGCGCCGGCTCCGGCCCTCCCGCGGCGACGATCTCGTCGTAGACCGCGTCGAGCTTCTTCTGCCGGCGCCCGTGCAGCACGACATGGGCACCGTGCCGCGCGCAGGCGAGCGCCACGGCGCGGCCGAGGCCCTGCCCGGCACCGGTGACCATCACGACCCGGTCACGCAGACAGTCGGCGGCGGGCGCATAGGTATCGGGCAGTCGGAATGAGTGCATGTCTTTCGGGTCCTGGGGTTTCGTCCGCGCGGCGGCGGGGCGCGATTATCGTCTGTCGGTCGATGTCTGTCGCTCGATGTCTGTCGCGGGTCATCCGGTGCGCAGGCCGGCGAGTACCGCGCCGGCCGCCTGCAGGCCGCTGCGCACCGCGCCTTCCAGCGTCGCCGGATAGTCGCTCGCGACATGGTCGCCGGCCAGTACCACGCCGGGCGCCGCGGTCAGCGTGCCCGGGCGCTGCAGCCCCGGCGTACACGAGAAGGTGGCCTGCCGTTCAGTGATCACCTTGGTCCAGGCGGGTGCCGGCAGTCCGGGCAACAGCCCGCACAGCTGGCCATGCACCTCTGCCGCGAGCGTGCCTGCATCCATCGCGCGCTGCGCGGCCGAGGCGCTGATCACCACGCCGAGCAGTCCGGGCTGGCCGGCCAGTGCGCCGCGGTCGAACACCCACTGGCCGGGGCCTCTGGAAAATCCCGTCATGGGATGGGCCAGCGCGACCGACGGCGGGTACTGCAGGTAGACCGAGGTGATCGGCTCGTGCGCATATGCCCCGACGCACCGATGCACGTCATGCAGCGCAGGCCAGTCCGCGGTGAGTGCGGCGAGCGCGCGCGGGGCAACCGCGAGCACGACGGCGCCGAACGGTCCGGCAGGCTCGGCCCGCTCCTGTGCGAACCGAAGCTGCCACCCGGCGCCGCTGGCGGCCGCTTCGATCCGTTCGACGCGATGGCCGCAGTGCACCGATCCGCCGCGCGACTCGACGTGGCGGGCGGCGGGATCCGGGAACAGCGCGCTGAGGTCGTCCGTCGGCAGCAGCAGGTCGCTCGCTGCGCGCGCGGCGCCCAGGCTGTCGCGCAACACGTTCGCAAAGACCTGCGCCGACGCGCGCTCTGGCGGTGTGTTCAGGGCGGCAACGCACAGCGGGGTCCAGAGTCCATCGACGATGGGCGCGCGCTGGCGGTGTGCATCGAGGAAAGCCTGGACCGTGGTGTCGGCGGCGAGCCGGTAGCCAGCGCGCCGCAGCGCCAGCATCAGCCGCAGTGCGTCGCGGCGTGCCCCCGTGGCCAGTCCGCGTGCCCCGACGAGCGCGGCGGCGAGGTGCAGCGGCGCGGGCAGCCGGGGGGCGCGCATCTGCAGGCCGCCCTCGACATGCCATTCGAGCGGCCGGCGCTGCCAGCCGTCGCCGGCGACACCGGCTTCCCGGCGCACACGGCGGCCGATGGACAGCAGGCTCTGGTAGGCGCCGATGCCGATGTGCAGTCCGTTGTCTAGCACGATGCCGCGGTGCGCGACGCGCCGAGCACGGCCGCCGAGCTCCGGGGCGGACTCGAACACGCGCACGGTGAGGCCGCCATCGGCGAGCGCCACCGCGGCAGCCATGCCGGCGTAGCCGCCACCGACCACGGCCACAGGCGTGCCGCGATTCATCGGGCGCGCGCCGTCTTCCAGGCGATCCAGAGCTTGCGCAAGGGCGTGAGCGAGGTCCTTTCGGTCAGCACCGTCGCACCGCCGTCGCGGATCTCCGCCAGCAGCGTGCGGTAGATCGCGGCCATGATCAGCCCGGTGCGCTGGGCCCGCCGGTCCTCCGGCGGCAGCAGCGCGAGTGCCTCGGCATAGTGCTGGTCGGCCCGGTCGATCTCGAAGGTGATCAGCGCACGGACCGCGGGGCCGTCGCGGCGCTGGATCAGGTCGTCCTCGGAGACGGCGAAGCGGGAGAGGTCTTCCAGCGGCAGGTATATGCGATTGCGCTGCGCGTCCTCGGCCACATCGCGCACGATGTTGGTGAGCTGCAGCGCGATGCCCAGCCGGTCGGCATAGTCGAGCGTGGCCTCGTTCGAATAGCCGAAGATACGCGCCGAGAGCAGCCCTACCGCACCGGCGACGCGGTGGCAGTAGAGCCGCAGGTCGGCGAAGGTTTCGTACCGGTTGTAATCCAGGTCCATCTGCATGCCGTCGATGATTTCGTCGAATGGCAGCCGAGGCAGCGAGAATGCGGCGATCGTCGGCCCCAGCGCGCGCGTGACCGGGTGCGGTGCTTCGCCGCCGGGGACGGTCGCCGTCGCGCCGAAGGCGAGGGCCACCTGATGCCGCCACCAGTCGAGCTTCAGGCGCGCGACCCGGTCTTCGGTGACCTCGTCGACGACGTCGTCGACCTCGCGGCAGAACGCATACAGCGCGGTGATCGCCCGCCGCTGCTCGGGAGGCAGGAAAATGAAGCTGTAGTAGAAGCTCGAGCCGCTGGCGGCTGTGCGCTGCTGGCAGTATTCGTCCGGCGTCACCGCGTGGCCCCCGGTACGGTGGTCGCCGCCGGCCGCGCACCGCCTGCCGGGAACCAGAGCGTGTGCCTTGCGATCGCCAGCCAGTCGAGCGCGCCCAGGACCGGCCGGTGCTGGAACACGTCTCCGCGTACCCGGTGCAGCCGGTGCACGATGCGCAGGCCACCGCTGACGATCATCCGCAGTTCGAGGCCGACGCGGCCGGGCAGGGCGCGCGCGAGTGGCGCGCCCGATTCGAGCATCGCACCGGCTCGCCCGACCTGCGCCGACAGGAACCCACGCCAGCGATCGTCGACGCGTGCCTGCGCGATCCATGATTCGTCCAGGCCCGCGGCGGCCAGCTCGTCCTGCGCCAGGTAGACCCGTCCCTTGCGCCAGTCGACAGCGACATCCTGCAGGAAATTGATCACCTGCAGCGCGCTGCAGATCGAATCCGACCACGCCAGCATCGCGGGCTCGGTGCGATCGAACAGGTGAAGCATCAGCCGGCCGACCGGATTGGCTGAACGGCGCGAATAGTCGAGTACTTCGGCGAAGGACGCGTAGCGCGTCTTCACCACGTCCTGCGCGAAGGCATCGAGCAGGTCGCGGAACAGATCCAGGGGCAGGCGGTGCGCGGCGATCACCTGCGCGAGGTCGCGGAACAGCACGCCCTCGGCCGGCAGGCCATCTTCGATCCGGTCGAGTTCCGCAGCGTACTCGGCCAGTGCCTTCAACCGCTCGCCAGCCGGCGCGTCACCCTCGTCGGCCAGATCGTCCGCCGAGCGGGCGAAGGCGTAGATGATCTCGACTGGTCGCCGCAGCCGGGCCGGCATGACCCAGGAGGCGACCGGGAAGTTTTCGTAGTGATCGACGGGCATCGGGCGGGAGCGGGGGCGGCGGGCAAATGCCGGACGGTGAAGGGCGGTGGACGGGGTGGCCGCGTCGACGATACCACCCGCCCGTTGCCGGGCCGGTGCATCCGTCCGGTGCCGCGGCAGCCGGGACTGCGGCACAATCCGGCGCCGCCATGCACCCGGTCGGCTACAGTCCAAGCCCCGGTAGTTTAAACTCCGCACGTCTGCGGTATGTCGCGGCGAAAGTGGCGGAATTGGTAGACGCACTGGATTTAGGTTCCAGCGCCGAAAGGCGTGAGAGTTCGAGTCTCTCCTTTCGCACCACGGCACCACGGCACCACGGTCCCCGCACGACGCCGCCAGTCCGTTTCCCTCCTGCGCCAGCCAGCCCGGCAGCGGGCCTGTATCGTTCCCATCCATTTGTCGTGACCCCAGCCAATGAACGTATCCGTCGAGAACCTGAGCAACCTTGAGCGTCGCGTCAACGTGTCGCTGCCGATCACGCAGATCGAGTCCGAAGTCGACCAGCGGCTGAAAAAGCTCGCGCGCACCGTCAAGCTGCACGGGTTCCGCCCGGGCAAGGTGCCGTTCCGTCTGGTGGCCCAGCAGTACGGCCCGCAGGTCCGCCAGGAGGTGGTTGGAGACACCGTGCAGAAGAGTTTCGGAGACGCGGTGCGCGAGCGCAACCTGCGCGTGGCCGGCATGCCGAAGTTCGAAGCGGCCGGCGAGGCACCCGAGGCCACCGATTTCTCCTACTCCGCCACGTTCGAGGTCTATCCCGAGTTCGAACTGGGCGACCTCGCGCAGTCGACGATCGAACGCCCGGTCGTCGAGGTCGGCGCCGCCGACATCGACCGCACGTTCGACATCCTGCGCAACCAGCGGGCGACCTTCGTCAAGGTCGACCGCCCGGTGGAAGCGACCGACGAGGTGACGGTCGACTTCGCCGGCACGATCGACGGCATCGCCTTCGAAGGCGGTACCGGGCAGGACGCGCGATTCGTGCTCGGCAAGAAGCGCCTGTTGCCCGAGTTCGAAGCGGCTCTGGTCGGCATGAATGCAGGCGAGACGAAGACGTTCCCGGTGAACTTCCCCGAGGATTACGCCGGTCGCGAAGTTGCGGGCAAGGCGGCCAGTTTCGTCGTCACCGTGAAGGAAGTCTCCGGCCCGGTGGTCCCCGAACTCGACGCCGACTTCGCGCGCCAGATGGGCGTTGCGGACGGCGATCTGGCGCGCATGCGCACCGAGGTCGAAGCGAACGTCCGGCGCGAGGTCGAGCGCCGCGTGAAGGCCCGCCTGAAAGAGAAGGTCGTCGAAGCGCTGCTGGCAGCGACCCCGATCGAAGTGCCCAAGGCTCTGGTCGCCGAGGAGACCGAACGCCTGAAGGACATGGCGCGGCGCGACATGGAGGCGCGCGGCATGTCGATCGGCAATGCGCCGCTGCCCGACGATCTGTTCGCGGCGCAGGCTGGCCGCCGGGTCAGCCTCGGCCTGATCTTCGCGGAGGCCGTGAAGAAGCACGCGCTGCACGCGAAACCGGCGCAGGTAAAGGCCGAGATCCAGGGGCTCGCCGAAAGCTACGAAAGGCCCGAGGAAGTAGTGAAGTGGTACTATGGATCGGCGCAGCGGCTGTCGGAGGTCGAGGCCATGGTGGTCGAAGCGAACGTCGTCGAATGGGCGCTCGGCGCGGCGCAGGTAGTCGACAAGCCGACGGCCTTCGACGAGCTGATGGGCACGGAATCGGCGGGCTGAACGGCCCGCCCTCACACGAAAGTCGGGTCTCAGATGATCAACTGGAACAGTCCGGGCTTCACGGCCGGCGGTGCAAACCCCCAGGGTGGCGAGCGGATCGAACCCCAGGGGCTCGGCATGGTGCCGATGGTGATCGAGCAGAGCGGTCGTGGCGAACGCGCCTACGACATCTACTCGCGTCTGCTGAAGGAGCGCGTGATCTTCCTGGTCGGGCCTGTGAATGAACAGACTGCCAACCTGGTCGTCGCACAGCTGCTGTTCCTCGAATCCGAGAATCCCGACAAGGACATTTCGTTCTACATCAACTCGCCCGGCGGGATGGTGTCGGCCGGGCTGGCGATCTACGACACGATGCAGTTCATCAAACCCGACGTGAGCACGCTCTGCATCGGCCAGGCGGCCAGCATGGGCGCGTTCCTGCTCGCCGCGGGCACGAAAGGCAAGCGCTACTGTCTGCCGAACTCGCGCGTGATGATCCACCAGCCCAGCGGCGGCTTCCAGGGCCAGGCCTCGGACATCGAGATCCACGCGAAAGAGATTCTCTACCTGAAGCAGCGGTTGAACGAGTTGCTGTCGAAGCACACCGGGCAGGCCGTGGACACCATCCTCCGCGACAGCGACCGTGACAATTTCCTTAGCGCTGAAGATGCGATGAAGTATGGTGTCGTCGACCAGGTCCTGATGGCCCGTTCCGCAGGCTGAACGGGCAGAGCGAACCCTGGCGGGCGATCCCGGCAAGCGACGCGCATCGACGATTGACACATCGGCCTGCAGGCCAACCTACCACTCGGGCCTGCGGCAAGGGCACAGGACACCATGACGGAAAAAGTGAGCGGCGGCGAAAAGCTCCTCTACTGCTCTTTCTGCGGCAAGAGCCAGCACGAGGTGCGGAAGCTCATCGCGGGCCCCTCCGTATTCATCTGCGACGAATGCATCGAGCTATGCAACGACATCATCCGCGAGGAGACGCAGGGTGATGCAGGCGCAGCGCGCGGGTCCAAATCCGACCTTCCGGTGCCGCGCGAGATCCAGCAGATCCTCGACCAGTACGTGATTGGCCAGGACAAGGCCAAGAAGATCCTTTCGGTCGCCGTCTACAACCACTACAAGCGTTTGAAGGCGATCGGCAAGAACGACGATATCGAACTCGCCAAGAGCAACATCCTGCTGATCGGTCCGACCGGTTCGGGCAAGACGCTGCTCGCCCAGACGTTGGCCCGGCTGCTCAACGTACCGTTCGTGATGGCCGATGCGACGACACTGACCGAAGCCGGCTACGTCGGCGAGGACGTCGAGAACATCATCCAGAAGTTGCTGCAGAAGTGCGACTACGACGTCGACAAGGCGCAGCGCGGCATCGTCTACATCGACGAGATCGACAAGATCTCGCGCAAGTCCGAGAACCCGTCGATCACCCGCGACGTATCCGGCGAGGGCGTGCAGCAGGCGCTGCTCAAGCTGATCGAGGGCACGATCGCGTCCGTGCCGCCGCAGGGCGGGCGCAAGCATCCGAATCAGGAGTTCGTGCAGGTCGACACCACCAACATCCTGTTCATCTGCGGCGGCGCGTTCGACGGCCTCGACCGGGTGATCCGCGGCCGGTCCGACAAGGGTGGCATCGGTTTTGGCGCCAAGGTGCACGGCAAGGACAACCGCAAGCACATCGGCGAGGTGCTGCGCGATGTCGAGCCGGAAGACCTGATCAAGTACGGCCTGATCCCTGAATTCGTCGGCCGTCTGCCAGTCGTTGCCACCCTCGAGGAACTCGACGAGGCGGCGCTGATCCAGATCCTCACCCAGCCGAAGAATGCGCTCCTGAAGCAGTACCAGCGCATGTTCGCGATGGAGGGGGCCGAACTCGAGGTGCGCGAGAGCGCGCTGTTCGCTATCGCACGCAAGGCGCTGGCGCGCAAGACCGGCGCGCGCGGCCTGCGCTCCATCCTCGAGCAGACGCTGCTCGACACGATGTTCGAACTGCCGTCGATGGAAGGCGTGACCAAGGTCGTGATCGACGAGGCGACGGTCGACAGCGACGGCAAGCCGCTGCTGATCTACTCCGAGCAGCCGAAGGTCGCCGGTTCGGTGTGACGGCAACTGGTGAAGGTCCGCGCGGCGAACGCAGTGCCGGTGTAAGCCGGCATATCCGATGGTGCGCAGGCATCTGCAGAGCGTGCTCGCGCGCACGCAGGCGCGCGACCTTGTAGCATGCAGGGTATGGGATGGCGTTGCCGCCATCCTGGGGATTGCCGGAGGGGCTTCCCGGTTCGTCTTGAACGCGGCCGTTCCAGCCCCACCTACCGTCCCAGAGACTTTTTCCAAGGACGCAAATGTCGCCCAATCAGACCCCCGATCCCGCTGCTGCATCGCCCGCGGTTGCGCTTCCGCTGTTGCCGCTTCGCGATGTCGTGGTATTCCCGCACATGGTGATCCCGCTGTTCGTCGGGCGTCCGAAGTCGATCAAGGCGCTCGAGGCCGCGATGGAATCGGGCAAGAGCATCCTGCTCGCAGCCCAGCGTGTCGCCTCCAAGGACGACCCGGGCGCTGAAGACCTCTACTCGGTCGGCAGCATCGCCAACATCCTGCAGATGCTCAAGCTGCCCGATGGCACGGTCAAGGTGCTGGTCGAGGGCAACCAGCGCGCGAACCTGTCCGACATCCAGGAGACGGCGGGCTTCCTCACGGGCGTCGCCGATCCGGTACCACCGGCCGACGGGCCCGAGGCGACTGAAGTCGAGGCAATGCGGCGCACGATGGTCACGCAGTTCGACCAGTACGTGAAGCTGAACAAGAAGATCCCGCCCGAGATCCTGACGTCCATCGCCGGCATCGACGAGGCCGGCCGCCTGGCCGACACCATCGCTGCGCACCTGCCGCTGAAGCTCGAGCAGAAGCAGGAAGTACTCGAGATGTTCGACGTGAAGAAGCGTCTCGAACACCTGATGACCCAGGTCGAGACCGAGCTCGACATCCTGCAGGTCGAGAAGCGCATCCGCGGCCGCGTCAAGCGGCAGATGGAAAAGAGCCAGCGCGAGTACTACCTCAACGAGCAGGTCAAGGCGATCCAGAAGGAACTTGGCGACATGGAAGACGGCGCCGACCTGGACGAAATGGACAAGCGCATCAAGCGCTCGGGCATGTCCAAGGAAGCGCGCAAGAAGGCCGAGGGCGAGCTGAAGAAGCTCAAGCTGATGTCGCCGATGTCGGCCGAGGCCACGGTCGTGCGCAACTATATCGAGACCCTGCTCAACCTGCCCTGGAAGAAGAAGAGCAAGATCAGCAAGGACCTCAACCAGGCCGAGGAAGTGCTCGACGCCGACCACTACGGGCTCGAGAAGGTCAAGGAACGCATCCTCGAGTACCTGGCGGTCCAGCAGCGGGTCGACAAGGTGAAGGCGCCGATCCTGTGCCTGGTGGGCCCGCCGGGGGTCGGCAAGACGTCGCTCGGACAGTCGATCGCGCGCGCCACCAACCGCAAGTTCATCCGCATGTCGCTGGGCGGCGTGCGCGACGAGTCCGAGATCCGTGGTCACCGCCGTACGTACATCGGTTCAATGCCGGGCAAGATCCTGCAGAACATGACCAAGGTGGGCGTGCGCAATCCGCTGCTGCTGCTCGACGAAGTCGACAAGATGGGCATGGATTTCCGTGGCGATCCGTCGTCGGCACTGCTCGAGGTGCTCGATCCGGAGCAGAACAATACGTTCGCCGACCATTACATTGAGGTCGACTACGACCTGTCCGACGTGATGTTCGTCGCCACGGCCAACTCGCTGAACATCCCGGCGCCGCTGCTCGACCGGATGGAAGTGATCCGGCTGGCCGGTTACACCGAGGACGAGAAGGTCAACATCGCGACCCGCTACCTGGTGCCCAAGCAGATGAAGAATCACGGGCTCAAGGAAGACGAACTGGTGGTGACCGAGAGCGCGCTGCGTGACGTGATGCGGCACTACACCCGCGAGGCTGGCGTACGATCGCTCGAGCGCGAGATCTCGAAGATCTGCCGCAAGGTGGTGAAGGCCATCGTGCAGAAGGATGCCGCCACTGCGAAGGCCGGCAAGGCGAAACCGGCAGACGGCGCGGCGAAGGACGTACAGAAGAAGGTCACCATCACCGCGCGCAACCTGGCCAACTACCTGGGCGTGCGCAAGTACACCTACGGCATCGCCGAGAAGCACAACCAGATCGGCCAGGTCACCGGGCTGGCGTGGACGGAAGTCGGCGGGGAACTGCTGACGATCGAGGCCGTGGTGCTGCCTGGCAAGGGGAAGATGACCACCACCGGAAAGCTCGGCGACGTGATGCAGGAGTCCATCCAGGCAGCGCTGTCGGTGGTGCGCGGTCGTGCCCGGAAACTCGGGCTGACCGACGACTTCTACCAGAAGAACGATATCCACATCCACCTGCCGGAAGGGGCCACCCCGAAGGATGGTCCCAGCGCTGGCGTGGGCATCTGTACCGCCATGGTATCGGTCCTCTCCGGGGTTCCGGTGCGTGCCGACGTCGCGATGACTGGCGAGATCACGCTGCGCGGCGAGGTGCTGCCGATCGGTGGACTGAAGGAGAAACTGCTTGCTGCGCTGCGCGGGGGCATCAAGATCGTTCTGATCCCCACCGAGAACGTGAAGGACCTCGCCGAGATCCCCGAGACCATCAAGTCGAAGCTCGAGATCCGGCCCGTCAAGTGGATCGACGAGGTCCTGGAACTCGCACTCGAGCGTGCCCCCGACCCATTGCCGGAGCCGGCGGCGGAGGCGGCAGCCCCGGTGGCTTTGCCCGCGCCGGTCGACGAAACGGCGAACACGCCAGGCCTGAAGCACTGACGGCGTCGAAACCCCTGGCGCCCGGGGCCTGCTGCATCCCTGGTGCCGGGGCGGGCGGGCAGCCGCCAGGGACGGCTTGACACTCCTCTGGGGCGTCGCTATAAAGCCTGTCTGGTTTTTGATCGTTGATCAGTGTTCCGGTCGCGTGCGGGGCGAACGGGCTTGGCACTGGACAGCGAGCGTGGGTTGCACATCGAAGGCGCGACCCCGTCACGGAACACGGTGACGACCCTGTCGCTGCCTGGTTGTGCACCGGTCCGCCCGGCAGGTGTCGATGACACCGGCACAAAAACGATTTTCTTCCGGATTCGCACAAGAACAAGGGGAACCTGGTGAATAAACAAGAACTGATCGACGCGATCGCCGAGTCGGCGGACCTGTCCAAAGCCTCTGCGGGCCGTGCGCTGGATGCGACGCTCGACTCGATTCGCATCGCGTTGAAGAAGGGCGGCACGATCTCCCTCGTGGGTTTCGGCACGTTCTTCATCGGCAAGCGCGCTGCGCGTACCGGGCGTAATCCGCGCACCGGCGATGCGATCAAGATCAAGGCGGCCAAGGTCCCGAAGTTCCGTGCGGGCAAGGCACTGAAAGACGCCATCAACTGAGGTCTCATTTTCGGGTGCTTAGCTCAGTTGGTAGAGCGTCGCCCTTACAAGGCGAATGTCGGCGGTTCGACCCCGTCAGCACCCACCACACACCGGCCGCTACGATCACGGCAATGGAAGACGTCGTTGCCGGACAGGCATGAACGGCGCGGTTCTTTGCCGAGATTGATGCGGGGAGATGGCCGGAACGTCAAAGCGTGGTTATAATCGGCGGCTCGGCGGACACTTGTTCCGAGATTTTCGAAGCGAGGCAGGGAAGCAGCGGCAAACACACGCAAGAGCAGCTGGAGTGGTAGTTCAGTTGGTTAGAATACCGGCCTGTCACGCCGGGGGTCGCGGGTTCGAGTCCCGTCCACTCCGCCAGCCGCTGTGTTGCCTTCTCCCGGAGATTTCCCGAGGAAAGTCCGGAGAGGGTCCGAGGTCAAGCAAGGCGAACCATCGTTCGCCTTTTTTTTCGCGCAGGCTTCCATGTACGATTTCGTTCACAAGCAGAAGCGGGTCGCCCAGATCATCCTGGCATTGCTGATCCTCCCGTTCGCGTTCTTCGGCATGGAGAGCTACTTTCAGGGGGGCGGCCGCGAAACGCATGTCGCCGAAGTGGCGGGCGAGCAGATCCTGCAGCGCGATTTCGACCGCCGCCTGCGGGAGCAGCAGGACCGCATGCGCGAGGCACTCGGCGCGCAGGCCCGCCCCGAGATGTTCGATGGCGCGGAGTTCCGTACAGCGGTACTGGAAGGCATGATCCAGGAGCGGTTGTTGCAGCGCGCGGCCGATGCAGCCGGCCTGCGCGTGTCCGACGCACAGTTGCAGGGCGTGATAGCCGGCCAGCCCGAGTTCCAGGAGAACGGGACCTTCTCGCTCGCTCGCTACCAGTCGCTGCTGCGCACCGCCGGCATGAGCGAGACGATGTACCAGGAACGGGTTCGGACGGAACTGGCGCTGTCGCAGGTGCAGGCCGCGTTCAATGCCGGCACCATCATTCCGGCGAGCGTGGTGGACCGCCTCGTCCGGGTGATCGACCAGCAGCGCGAGGCGAGCCAGCTGGTGGTCTCGCCGGAAGCCTTCCTGAAGCAGGTCACGCTCGATACGGGCGCGGTACAGAAGTTCTACGAGGCCAACCGCAAGGAGTTCGAAATCCCCGAACAGGTGCGGGTGGAGTACCTGGCGCTGTCGCAGGCTGCGCTCGCCGCCCGGTTGACGGTCACACCGCAGGAGGTCCGGGAGTACTTCGACCAGAACGCGGCGCAGTTCCGCGGGGCGGAAGAGCGACAGGCAAGCCATATCCTGATCCGGCTGCCGGCTGGTGCCGACGAGAAGGCGAAGGCAGCGGCGCGCGAGCGTGCGGCAGCGATCGCCGAGCAGCTGAAGAAGGCGCCGCAGACCTTCGCCGAGGTTGCGCGCAAGTCGTCGGAAGACCCGGGGTCTGCGGCACAGGGCGGAGACCTCGGTTTCTTTGCGCGCGGCACCATGCTCAAGGCCTTCGACCAGGCGGTGTTCTCGATGAAGCCGGGCGAAATCGCCGGTCCGGTCGAGAGTGAAGCGGGTTTCCACGTGATCCGCCTCGCAGGGGTGCGCGGCGAGGCCGGTCCCGGTTTCGAGCAGGTACGGGCGAAGGTCGAGGAAGAACTGCGCCGGTCGCGCGCGTCGCGCCGCTTTGCGGAACTGGCCGAATCGTTCACCAACACCGTGTTCGAGCAGGCCGACACGTTGAAGCCGGCGGCGGATCAGCTGAGCCAGCCGGTGCAGACCAGTGGCTGGTTCAGCCGGCAAGGTGGCGACATACCCAAGGGCTCGAACGACCGGCTGGTCAATGCGGTGTTCTCCGACGATGTGCTGCGCGACAAGCGCAACACCGCCGCGATTGAAGTCGCGCCGGGGGTGTTGATGGCCGCCCGCGTCGTCGAGGTCAAGCCGGCCGGGCTCAGGCCGTTCGCAGAGGTCTCCGAAGCGCTCGAGAAGCGTCTGCGCTTCCAGCGGGCATCCGAACTGGCGATCGACGAAGGTCGCAAGCGGCTGGCGGACCTGCGTGCCGGCAAGGATGCTGGTGGCGGCTGGTCCGCGCCGCAACTGCTGAGCCGGCAGAAGCCCGGCTCCCTGCCCGAGGCCGCGCTGCGGCAGGTGTTCCGCGCCGATGCATCGAAGCTGCCTGCCTATGCCGGTGTCGAGCAGCCGGGCGGCGGCTACCTGCTGCTCCGGGTGTCGCGCGTCGTCGAGTCGCGCGGAATCGATCCGAATGTACGGGCCGGCTTTGCCCGCCAGGCCTATCAGCTGGCTGCACAGGAACAGGTCGGCGCGTACATCACGGCGTTGCGCGCGGGGGCGAAGGTGAGCCTTGCGCCTGCTGCCGTCGAGCGGCCCCAGTAGCGGCGTGGGTTGTCGCGGCGGCGGTCGTTGCGGCGACAGCCATCGGCCGCCGCACCGACCGCCGATGGCGACGATCCTCGTTCAGCGCGGGATGCAGGCGCCCATCACGTTGAAGCCAGCGTCTACGTAGGTGATCTCGCCGGTGATGCCGGCGGCGAGATCGGACAGCAGGAAGGCGGTCGCATTGCCCACGTCTTCCGTCGTCACGTTCCGGCGCAGCGGCGCGTTCTCCTCGACGAACTTGAGAATCTTGCCGAAGCCGCCGATACCGGCCGCAGCCAGCGTCTTGATCGGACCGGCCGAGATGCCGTTGACCCGGATGCCTTGCGGACCGAGATTCGCCGCGAGGTAGCGCACGTTCGCCTCCAGGCTGGCCTTCGCCAGCCCCATCACGTTGTAGTTCGGTACGACACGCTCGGCGCCGAGGTAGGACAGGGTCAGCAGTGCTCCGCCGGCGCCCATCATCGGCCGTGCGGACTTCGCGAGCGCAGCGAAACTGTAGGAACTGATCTCGTGTGCGATGCGGAAGCCTTCGCGATCCAGACCGTCGAGCAGCTCGCCGGACAGCGCCTCGCGCGGTGCGAACGCGATCGCATGGACCAGGCCGTCGAGCCGGTCCCAGCACTGGCCGAGGTCGGCAAACAGCCGCTCGATGTCGGCGTCGCTTCCGACATCGCAAGGGAACACACGATCGCACGAGAACTCCGCCGCGAGTGCGACGACGCGGTCCTTCACGCCTTCGCCCTGGTATGTGAAGGCCATTTCGGCGCCTTCGCGCGCGCAGGCCTTTGCGATGCCGTAGGCGATCGACCGGTTGCTGAGCATGCCGGTGATCAGGATCCGCTTGCCTGAAAGAAAGCCCATCGAGTGCCCCGTATGCAATGAATGTGGGCGGAGTATAGCGCCGGGCTCCAGCACGGGAATTGCTTGACCCCGGGCAGGATGTTTTCGTTACACTGAGCGTGAGATGCCAGCCGCCCGTCCTGTCACCGCACGATCCAGCCGCCCGGAATCCATCGTGGCCACGATCGCGCGGTACGGCCTGGCATGTCTGTGCGCGGGTGTGCTGCTGGCCGGTTGCAGCGGTCCGTGGAATGACCCCTATCCTGACGACTCCGCGCAAGTCCGCGAACAGACGATCTATGCGGCGTTCAACCAACGGCCGAAGCATCTGGATCCCGCGCGCGCCTACACCTCGGATGCATATGTATTCGTCGGCCAGATCTACCAGCCGCCGCTGCAGTACCACTACCTGAAGCGGCCGTTCGAACTCACCGGTTTCGCGGCGACCGAGGTGCCCCGGCCGCGCTACCTCGACCGCCAGGGGCGCGAGCTGCCCGCCGATGCCCCGGCTTCCGAGGTGGCATTCAGCGTCTACGACGTGCGCATCCGCCCGGGTCTGCGCTACCAGCCGCATCCGGCGCTGGCGCTCGACGCCCAGGGACGTCCGCTCTACCACGCACTGGGGGCCGCCCAGCTCGCCGGCATCCATGCGCTCCGGGATTTCCCCCAGACGGGGACGCGCGAAGTCGTCGCAGCCGACTTCGTGCACCAGATCAAACGGCTCGCCCATCCGCGGCTGCAGTCGCCGATCCTCGGCAAGATGGCGAACTACATCGTCGGCCTCGGACCGCTGGCCGAGACGCTGCGCGAGCAGGCGAAGTTGCTGCCGCGCGATGCATTCATCGACATCGAAGCGCATTCGATCGAAGGCGTGCAGGTAGTCGACCGGCATACCTTCCGCGTGCGCCTCGCCGGCAAGTATCCGCAGTTCGTCTACTGGCTCGCGATGCCGTTCTTCGCGCCGATGCCGCCCGAGGCCGACCGCTTCTACGCGCAACCGGGGCTCGCGAAAAAGAACATCTCGCTCGACTGGTACCCGATCGGCAGCGGCCCTTACATGCTCACGGAAAACAACCCGAGCCGCCGCATGGTGCTCGAGCGCAATCCGCACTATGCGGGCGAGGTCTACCCGTCCGAGGGGGCGCCCGGCGACCGCGAAGCCGGCCTGCTCGCCGATGCCGGACGGCCGCTGCCACTCGCCCCGCGCCTCGTCTTCACGCTCGAGAAGGAGCAGATCCCGTACTGGAACAAGTTCCTGCAGGGCTGGTTCGACACCTCCGGCATCAGTTCCGATGCGTTCGACCAGGCGGTGCAGATGAACGAGTCGGGCGACATCGGCATCAGCGACGGGATGGCGGCGCGCGGCATCCGCCTGCAGACCTCGGTGGCCACCTCGGTGTTCTATGTCGGCTTCAACTGGAACGACCCGGTGGTCGGTTCCGGCGGCAAGGCCGGCCCGGCCGAGCGCGAGCGTGCACGCAAGCTGCGCCATGCGGTGTCGCTTGCGATCGACCAGGAGGAGTTCATCTCGATCTTCCGCAACGGTCGCGCGATCCCCGCACAGGGGCCGATCGCGCCGGGCATCATCGGGTTTCGCGATGGCGAGGACGGCGTCAACCGGTACATGTACGACTGGGTCGACGGCCTGCCGAGGCGCAAGCCGCTGACGGAAGCGAAGCGGCTGTTGGCCGAGGCCGGCTATCCGGATGGCCGCGATGCAAGGACCGGGCAGCCCCTGGTCCTGTACCTCGACACGACCGGCGGCGGGCCGGGTGCGCGCTCGCGCATCGAATGGTACGTGCGGCAACTGCAGAAGATCGATGTCCAATTGGTACCGCGCCTGACTGACTGGAACCGCTTCCAGGACAAGCTCAGGCAGGGCAATGTGCAGCTGTTCTTCCTCGGATGGAATGCCGACTATCCCGATCCGGAGAACTTCCTGTTCCTGCTGTACGGGCCCGAAGGAAAGGCCGGGCGCGATGGCAACAATTCGGCCAACTATGCGAACCCGGAATACGATCGCCTGTTCGAGCAGATGAAGGGGATGGACGATGGCCCGGCCCGGCAGCAGGTGATCGACCGGATGGTCGAGATCGCGCGCCATGACGCGCCGTGGGTATGGGGCCTGCACCCGGTCGACTACACGCTGCGCCACGGCTGGCTGCTCAACAGCAAGCCCAATTCGATGGCGCAGAACGAACTGAAGTACCACCGTGTGGATGGTGCGGCACGCGCGGCCGCGCAGGCGGCGTGGAACGATCCGGCGATCTGGCCGATCGGGCTTGCCGTGCTCGGCCTGCTCGCGCTGGTGCTGCCCGCCTGGGCCGGCTACCGGCGGCGCGAGCGGCGAGCGGGCCGGTTCGAGCGGCTCGGGTGGCACAAACCGCAGCGCGACGTCGGCGGCCGCGGAGCCGGGGATCCAGGCCGATGATCGCCTACCTGCTGCGCCGCCTGCTCTATGCGATCCCGATCCTGATCGGGGTCAACCTGCTCACCTTCGCGTTGTTCTTCATGGTGAACACGCCCGACGACATGGCGCGCATGCAACTGGGCGTGAAACGCGTGACACCCGAGGCGATCGAGGACTGGAAGCGCGAACGCGGCTACGACAGGCCGCTGTTCGTCAATGCGTCGGCCGAAGGTGGCGCGCGATTCACCGACACGATCTTCTTCGACAAGTCGGTGCGGCTGTTCGCGTTCGACTTCGGGTTCTCGGACGACGGCCGCGACATCGGCCGGGAGATCCGCGAGCGGATGGGACCGAGCCTCGCGATCGCGCTGCCGGTGTTCGTTCTGGGGCTGTTTGCCTATGTCTGCGCTGCGCTGCTGCTGGTGTTCTTCCGGCAGACGCCACTCGACCTGGCGGGGGTGATCGCCTGCGTGGTGCTGATGTCGGTGTCGGCGATGTTCTACATCATCGGCGGACAGTACCTGGTGAGCAAGGCCTGGCGCCTCGCCCCGATCTCGGGGTTCGCCGATGGCGTGGCGATGGTTCCCTTCCTGCTGCTGCCGGTGGTGATCGGCGTGGTGGCGGGCATCGGCAGCAGCACGCGCTGGTACCGCACGATCTTCCTCGACGAGATGGGTCGAGAGTACGTGCGCACGGCGCGCGCGAAAGGGCTGTCGGAGATGCGCGTGCTGTCCGGGCATGTGCTGCGCAACGCGATGATCCCGATCCTCACCGGCGTGGTCGTGGTGATCCCGTCGCTGTTCCTCGGCAGCCTGCTGTTCGAGTCGTTCTTCGGCATCCCGGGGCTGGGGAGCTACACGATCGATGCGATCAATGCGCAGGACTTCGCCGTGGTGCGTGCGATGGTCTTCCTCGGTTCGGTGCTCTACATCGTCGGCCTGGTGCTCACCGACCTTTCGTACGCCTGGGTCGATCCGCGGGTGCGTTTCGCATGATCGGCCAGGGATCATTCCTGCCGGTACTGCTGTGGACCGATGCACTCGTGTTCCTGCTGGTTGCCGTGCTGTGCGCGTTCGCCTGGTCCTGCTGGCGCAACGAGAACCTGAGGCGGGGCTGGCGCCGCGTCGCGGGCAACAGCATCGGCATGGGTTCGGCAGTGGTGCTCGCGCTGTTCGTCGGAATCGGCCTGCTCGATTCGCTGCACTTCCGGCCCGCGCTCGAGAAGCCGGGCGAGGGTGGCAAGGCAGCGTATTCGGTCGACGTGCTGAGCGTGCTCGACCTGCTGGTCGCGCCGTTGCGCGAGCGGCGCGAGAAGACCTACTCCGCCCCGCTCGCCGCAGTCTCGTTCCAGAAGGAGACGATCGAACGGCCGGATGGGGCGCAGGTCCGGGAGTTCCCCCGCCTGCGCCATGGCGGCGCGCATCTTGCCGATCCTGCCGACCGGGCCGCCGACGTCGCACTGCGTGCCGTTGCCGGCCTGCTGGCCGGGGTGCTCGCGGCGGGCGCGTTCTGCACGCTCTGGATCGCCGCGATCGCCCGCCGCCGGCGAGCCGCGTTCCGGGCGACCCTGGTGGACATCCGGCGCGGCGTCGGGGACGGCGTGAACTGGCGCGCGCTGCTGGTGACTGCGTCGGTGCTGCTGGTGCTCGCCGGTCCGGTCGTGGTGCTGTCGGCCCACTACCACGTGCTCGGCACGTCGAAGATCGGCCAGAGCGTCCTGTACCTGTCCCTCAAGAGCATCCGCACGAGCCTGGTCATCGGTACGCTGACCACGCTCGTGCTGATGCCATTCGCCGTGCTGCTCGGTATCGCCGCCGGTTACTTCAAGGGCTGGGTCGACGACCTGATCCAGTACGTGTACACGACGATCGAGTCGATCCCGTCCGTGCTGCTGATCGCGGCCGGGGTGCTTCTGATACAGGTGTACATGGAAACTCGGCCGGGGCTGTTCGAGACATCGGCGCAGCGCGCCGACTTCCGCCTGCTGATGCTGTGCGTGATCCTCGGGCTTGCCAACTGGACCGGACTCTGCAGGCTGCTGCGCGGGGAGGCGCTGAAGCTGCGCGAACTCGAGTATGTTCAGGCGGCCCACGCATTCGGCGTATCCCACTGGCGGATCATCGTGCGCCACCTGGCTCCGAACATGCTGCACATCGTGCTGATCTCGGCGGTGATGGGCTTCTCCGGGCTCGTGCTGGCCGAGGCGGTACTCTCGTATGTCGGCGTCGGCGTCGATCCGAGCATGATCAGCTTCGGCACGATGATCAACGACGCGCGCCTGGAGATGGCGCGTGAACCGATGGTCTGGTGGTCGCTGGCCTCGGCATTCGCATTCATGCTCGCGCTCGTGCTCGCAGCCAACCTCTTCGCCGATGCGGTGCGCGACGCGTTCGATCCGCGTTCGACGGTACGCCGGGCCGGCTTCCGGATCGGTCCGGTGCGCGGGCCGGGCAGGGCAGGGGAACGCGCATGACCGACATGACCGATCGCGACGACGGCAGCATGACGCCGGAACCTGCGGCCCTGCTCGAGATCGACGGTCTGCGCACATGGGTCGACGGTGGCACCTCGATCGTCCGGGCGGTCGATTCGGTCGGCCTGGTACTCGCGCGTGGCGAGACCCTGGCGCTGCTCGGCGAATCGGGCTGTGGCAAGTCGATGGCCGCGCTGTCGGTCATGCGGCTGCTGCCGGACGCCGCCGAGGTGGTCGACGGCACTGTCCGGCTGGAGGGCGAGGACCTGCTCGACCTGCCGGAAAAGGCGATGCGCGAGATACGTGGTGCACGCATCGGCATGATCTTCCAGGAGCCGATGCTGTCGCTCAACCCGGTGATGCGCGTCGGCATGCAGGTCGAGGAGGCGCTGTACCGTCACCGGCGCATGGCCGGTGCTGCAGCGCGCGCCCGAGCCCTCGAACTGCTGCAGGCCGTCGGCATACCTGAGGCGGCGCGCAGGATGGACGAGTATCCGTTCCAGCTCTCGGGTGGCATGCGCCAGCGGGTGATGATCGCGCTCGCCCTGGCCTGTGATCCCGAACTGCTGATCGGCGACGAGCCGACCACCGCGCTGGACGTGACGATCCAGGCGCAGGTGCTCGACCTGCTGCGTGAAATCCAGCGCAGCCGAGGGATGGCGATGCTGCTGATCACCCACGACCTCGGCGTGGTCGCGGAGACGGCGCAGCGGGTGGCCGTGATGTACGCCGGCGAAATCGTCGAAGTCGCCCGGGTCGACACCTTTCTGCGCGGCCCGGCGCACCCATATTCGCGCAAGCTGTTCGATTCGCTGCCGGAGCGCGGCAGCCGCGATACCCCGCTGGCGGTGATCCGCGGCAGCGTGCCCGCGCTGGACGGGACGTTCATCGGTTGCCGGTTCGCCGAGCGCTGCGACCAGGCGTTCGCGCCCTGCCGCGCAACACTGCCGCCGCTGGTCGCGCTGGCGGACGGGCAGAGCGTACGCTGCCACCTGTTTGCGGTGCGTGGGGCCGAGGCGCCGCCCGCGTTGCAGCCACATCCGGCGCAGTCCGGGCCTGAGCCTGGCACCGCGTCGGCGCGCGTTGCCGCGGCGCAGGCTGCGCCGCTGCTCGTTGCGCGCGACCTGCAGGTGCACTTTCCGTTGCGCGGTGGCCTGCTGCGCGGCGCGCGCGGTACGGTGCGCGCGGTCGACGGTGTCTCGCTCGAGATCGCCCCGGGCCGCACCCTGGCACTGGTCGGTGAATCGGGCTGTGGCAAGACGACGGTCGGCAAGGCGCTGCTGCGGCTGGTCGAGCCGACGGGGGGCAGCATCGCTTTCGGGGGGCGCGACCTGAGCGGGCTGGGCCGCGCCGCGCTGCGTCCGTTGCGCGCGCGGATGCAGATCGTGTTCCAGGATCCCTATGCATCGCTGAATCCGCGCATCCGCATCGGCGATGCGCTGGACGAAGGCATGCGCTCATTGCGCCCGGAGTGGGGCGCCGCCGAACGTGCGCGGCGCATCCTGCGCCTGCTGGAACAGGTCGGATTGCCGGCGGAGGCAGGCAACCGCTTTCCGCATCAGTTCTCCGGCGGCCAGCGGCAGCGGGTCGCGATTGCGCGCGCGCTGTCGGTCGAGCCGCAGCTGGTGGTGTGCGACGAACCGACGAGCGCCCTCGACGTGTCGGTGCAGGCGCAGATCCTGAACCTGCTGCGCAGTCTGCAGCAGCAGATGGGGTTGTCCTATCTGTTCATCACGCACAACCTCGGCGTGGTCGAAGTCGTGGCCGACGAGATCGCCGTGATGTATCTCGGACGCATCGTCGAGCGGGGGCCGGTGCGCGCGGTGCTCGACAGCCCGGCCCATCCATACACGCGTGCGTTGCTGTCGGCGGTCCCGCGGATCGATCGCGGCGTGCTGCCGGCGGCTGAGCGTATCGTCGGCGATCCGCCCTCGCCGATCGATCCGCCGGCTGGATGCCACTTCCGCCAGCGCTGCCTGCATGCGATGCCGGTCTGCCAGCAGCGCTACCCAGCCAGTTTCGCACTGGCGGGCGGGCGAGTGGTGGCTTGCCACCTGCATGCCCCGGAGGACGCCGCGCGCTGAGCGGCCCCGCGGCTTAAGGCTTCAGCGACGCTCGCCCTGCTGGGTGGCGACGATCGTCGGCCGGGCTGGCGGCGTGGGCGGCGTTGCCTTGCGGGCAGTCGCGGCTTGTCCGGGCGGGCGCGGGGACGTCGCTGCAGGGCGCGCTGGCTGTCGGCTGCCGGCGGCTGCCAGGGGCGGACGCGGCGTGCCTCGGGCAGTGGCGGCACCACGCGGCGCTGCGGCAGTGCGAGGGGCTGCAGCGGAACGGGCAACCGGCCGTGCCGCACGCACCGGCGGCTCTTCGAATTGCGCGCTGGCGCCGGTCGGAATCAACAGGTCGACGTCGCCTGCCGCAGCGCGCATCCTCTGCGGCAGGTCGTTGCTTCGCCTGAGCGCCGCCAGCGTCACGCCGTTACGGCGCGCGATCTGGTCGAGTGGTTCGCCGGCGCGCGGGGTGTAGATCCGTACCGACGCGAGCGCGCGTTCGCCCAGGTCGCGCAGCCCCGCACTGAACTGGGTCATGCGGTCGAGCGGCAGCAGCAGCGTCGGCAGCTTGTTGACGTTGATGACCGACCGGTTGTGCGCCGGGTTGAGCGCGACGAACTCCTCGACGGTCATCCCGGCGAGCCTGGCGGCGACCTTGACATCCATGTGCTGCTCGACCTGCACGGTACCGAAGTAGGGCTCGTTCGGCACGTCGGCCAGCGTCATGTTGAACTGGCGCGGGTTGGCGATGATGTTCTTCACCGCCTGCAGCTTGGGCACGTAGGCGCGCGTCTCAGCGGGCAACTGGAGGCTGGAGAAATCGACCCGGTCCCCGCGCAGCGCATTGCGGGCGATCGCCCGCTGCACGCAGCCTTCGCCGCAGTTGTAGGCGGCGAGTGCGAGCTCCCAGCTGCCGAACATGTCGTACAACTTCTGCAGGTAGTCGAGCGCTGCTTCGGTGGACAGCAGGATGTCGCGCCGGCTGTCGAGCCAGGCGTTCTGGCGCAGGCCGAAGTTGAGCCCGGTGGAGGGTATGAATTGCCACATGCCTGCCGCGCGTGCCGGGGACACCGCGACAGGGTTGTACGCACTCTCGATGATCGGCAGCAGTGCGAGTTCGGCGGGCATGCCGCGGCGCTCGATCACCTCGACGATGTGGAACAGGTAGCGCCGGCTGCGCTCGACCACCCGCCGCAGGTGGTCCGGGCGGTTGGCGTAGAAGTCTTCCTCCTGGCGAACAGCCGGATGGACCAGGTCGGGCATGCCGAACCCGTTGCGCAGCCGCGTCCACAGGCTGGTGGGCGGCTGCGTGAGGTCGCTGGCCGGTACGAGGCTGATGTCGCTTATCTGGCCGGACAACAGGCCGAAGCCGCCGCCCTCGCTGCGCAGGCCGAGGGACGACAGGTCGGGCGTGTCCGCCCCGGGTGCCTGCTGGACCATGCTCACGCGGCCCGTGGACGGATCGACTGCTTCCTCGGCGGCGACCGGGCCTGCCAGGGTCACCACGACCGCGACCGCAAGACCGCGCATCAGGCGGTGCAAAGGAACGTCCAGCACCCCGCGCAACGGATGCAGGAGGGAGGGGCGAGACCGGCGTGGGGCGGTCGGTACGGAAGGTACAGCCATCGATCGGTGCTCCGGTGGTGCGACTGCGCACGATCACCGGGACGCGATGTCATGTCATCGCGACTGCGGGGGTCGACGCTTCAGCATGCAAGATCGCACACGGCCGGGGATGAATTGAGAAACGGCAGCTTAGTCGGCCGGGGCGGTCGAGTCAAGGCGGAACGACAATCGACTGGAATCGTATCTGACTGATTCTTCAAAGATATTGGCCGAATGTCTCGAGTCTGCCTCGCGCGCTGGCCTCAGAAGACGTTCTTCCAGGCACGCAGTTCGGCGAACACCTCCACCGGGCCGGACAGTGCGCGTCCGGCATGTGCCGCCGCGGCATCGGCCACTGCCGGCTCGGCACAGCGCAGGAACGGATTGGTCGCGCGTTCGGTGCGAAGGGTCGATGGCAATGAGGGGCGACCCGACGTGCGCCGGGCATCGACCTCGCTCGCCCACTCGTCGATCGCGCCGTTGCCCGGCTCGACCGTGCGCGCGAAGGCGATGTTGGCTGCGGTGTATTCGTGGCCGCAGAACACCAGCGTCTCCGGTGGCAGCGCCGCCAGCCGGTCGAGCGAGGCCGACATCTGAGACGGCGTACCCTCGAACATCCGTCCGCAGCCGACCGAGAACAGGGTGTCGCCGGAGAACAGCAGTCCGTGTCCGTGGAACGCGACGTGGCTGGTGGTGTGCCCTGGCACCTCCAGTACCTCGAACTCGAGCCCGCCGTCGCAGAGGCCATCGAGTACCACCCGATCGCCGTCGCGCACGCGTGTGGTCGCCTCGGTGACCCGATCGTCGGCCGGGCCGTAGACCGGGACCGGCCCCAGGGCGTGCACCAGCCCGGCGACGCCACCCACATGGTCGGCGTGGTGGTGCGTCAGCAGGATGCCGGCGAGCCGCAGGCTGCTCGCCCGCAGCGCCGCGAGCACCGGCGCCGCCTCGCCCGGATCGACTACGACGGCATGGCCACCGGCGCGGATGCACCAAATGTAGTTATCCTTGAATGCATCGATCGGCTCGATCGTGATGCCGTCCGGCAGGGTGGTCGGGACGGCGGGACGCGCGGCGGACGAGGCGGGCATGGCAAGGCTCCGGAGTCAGGAAGGCAGTTCGTGTCGGACGGAATGAAGAACCAGGTCAAGATGGTAAACGCACAGCCTCCGGGGCTGGGTGCGCCGGATGCTGACTGGCTCGCCACGCCGCTGGGCACCTATCTCGTCGAACAGGAGCAGCGCTTCTTCGACGCGACCGTCGTCGACCTGTTCGGCTACAACGCCCTGCAGATCGGGCTGCCCCAGGTCGACCTGCTGCGCGCCAGCCGGATGACGCTGCGCGAGCGCGTCGCCCCGATCGCACCGGCCGGGCTGCGTGCCGACTGCACCGCGCTGCCAATCGCGCCAAACGTGGTCGACCTGGTGGTGCTGCCGCATGTGCTCGAGTTCAGCCCGCATCCGCACCAGATCCTGCGCGAGGTCGAACGTATCCTGATGCCCGACGGGAACCTGCTGATCTCCGGGCTCAATCCGTGGAGCCTCTGGGGTATCCGCCGCACGCTGGCCGGTGGTGGCGGGGCGTCCCCCTGGCAGGGCGAATACATCAGCCTGCTGCAGTTGAAGGATTGGCTGACGCTGCTCGGATTCGAGGTGACTGCGGGCCGCATGGCCTGCTACGCCCCGCCGTTCGCGCAGCAGAAGTGGCTGCGCCGCGGCGGCTTCATGGAGGCGGCCGGCAACCGCTGGTGGCCGTTCGCCGGCGGCGTGTATTTCCTGCAGGCGGTCAAGCGCGTCGTCGGCATGCGCGTGATCCTGCCCCGCTGGTCCGAGAACCGGCGCGCGAAACCGGCGCTGGCCGTGGTGCCGCGGCGGGTGCGCCGGCCCGAAGGCGCCGCCGCGTGCGAGGCGCCGCCGCCGCCCCATCCACATCTGCCTTCCAACTGAACGCGCATCCGCAAGACGAGGGTTCACCACACATGCAAGCGCAGCAGCCGGCGATGCCGGACGATGACAAAGCGGGTATGGCCGACGGCGAGCCGCCGGTCGATATCTACACCGACGGCGCCTGCAAGGGCAATCCGGGGGCCGGGGGCTGGGGCGCGCTGCTCCGGCGCGGCAGCCACGAGAAGGAACTGTTCGGCGGCGAGGCGCATACGACGAACAACCGGATGGAACTGCTGGCGGTGATCCGCGCGCTGGACGCGCTGACCCGTCCGTCCGTGGTCCGGGTACATACCGATTCGCAGTACGTGCAGCAGGGCATCAGCACCTGGATCCATGGCTGGAAACGCAAGAACTGGCGGACGGCCGCCGGTGCACCGGTGAAGAACGTCGATCTGTGGAAGGCGCTCGACGCGGCGGCTTCGCGCCACCGGATCGAATGGCTCTGGGTGCGCGGCCACGCCGGGCATCCCGGTAACGAGCGGGCCGATGCGCTGGCCAATCGCGGCGTGTCTGCCGCTTCCGGCGATTGAGGGGCGACTGATGCGCACGATCCGACAGGTGGCCCTGGACACCGAGACCACCGGGCTCGACGTGAAGCTCGGCAACCGCGTGATCGAGGTCGCGGCGGTCGAGATCGTGAACCGCCAGCTGAGCGGCGTCTATTTTCACCGCTATGTGAATGCCGGGCGCGACAGCGAACCGGGCGCGCTTGAGGTGCATGGCCTGACCAGCGAGTTCCTGGCCGACAAGCCGGCCTTCCCCGAGATCGCGCGCGACCTCCTCGAGTTCATCGACGGTGCCGAACTGATCATCCACAACGCGGCCTTCGACATCGAGTTCCTCGATGCGGAACTGGCGCTGGCCGGACACGAGCCGCTGTCGCGCTACTGCGGGCCGGTGATCGACAGCCTCGCTCTGGCGCGCGAACTGCGCCCCGGCAAGCGCAACAACCTCGATGCGTTGTGCGAAGCCTATTCGATCGACCGCAGTGGCCGGGTGCGCCACGGTGCGCTGATCGACACCCGGCTGCTGGCGCAGGTCTACCTGGCGATGACGCGGGGCCAGGACCGGCTGGTGATCGACACTGCACCGGCCGATCGCCTCGCAGCCGGCGGCGAGGCCGACCTCGCGACGCTGGTGCTGCCGGTCGTTGCCGCCGATGCCTCCGAGGTGGCTGCACACGAGGCGCGCCTCGATGCGATCGACAAGGCGTCGCGTGGCCCGTCGTTGTGGCGGCTGCCTGGCGCTGACCCTTCCACCCCTGCCGCAGCCGCAGCTTGAACTTCAATCCAGCCCCTTTCCAGGAGTCGCAGCGTGGGTGACCAGTATCCCGTCGTGAAAGTCGCTGCCGTCCAGGCGGCATCCGTGTTCCTCGACCGCGAGGGATCGACCGAGAAGGCATGCCGGCTGATCCGTGAAGCGGGATCCAACGGCGCGCAGCTCATCGCTTTTCCGGAGAGCTTCATCCCGGCCCATCCGATCTGGTACCACCATCATCCAGCCACCGGCACGCTGGCCAACCGGTTCGCGGTGGAACTGTTCAAGAACGCGGTCGAGATCCCGGGTCCCGAGATCGCGGCGCTGTCCGCAGCTGCCGCCGAGGCCGGAGCCTACGTGGTCATCGGCGTCTGCGAAAAGCTGCCGAAGACGCTCGGTACGCTGTTCAACACGCAGGTGTGGTTCGGTCCGGACGGCACGCTGCTCGGCAAGCACCAGAAGATCATGCCCACGGTAGGCGAGCGGCTGGTGCATACCGGCGGCTTCGGCGACACCTTCGGCGCGGTGCAGACGCAGTTCGGGCCGGTCAGCGGGCTTATCTGCGGCGAGAACTCCAATCCGCTCGCGATCTTCGCGCTCACCGCCGAACACACCCGTATCCACGTGATGAGCTGGCCGAACCACTTCCCCACCAGCGGCGATCCGCTGCGCAACCGCGTCGCGATCGACTCGCAGGCATTCGCGCAGATGAGCAAGGCGTGGGTGATCTCGGCCTGCGGCACGGTCGACGAGGACACGATCCGCAAGCTCGAGGTCGGGCCCGAGGGGGAGAAGTTCCTGCGCAGCCCCGATTGCTGCGGCGGCAGCCTGATCGTGTCGCCGTACAGCCGCGTGGTCGCCGGGCCGATGGGCCCGGAGGAGGGCATCCTGTACGCCGAATGCAACCTCGAGGCTGGCATCAACATGAAGCTGCGCCACGATTTCGCCGGACACTACAACCGGCCGGACATCTTCCAGCTGCACATCAACCGGGACGTCCCGCAGCTGTATACCGTGCATGCCGAGCCCTCGGCCGGAGCCCTTGAAGCGCCTCGGACCGGACTGCGCGAGATACCCCCCGCGGCGCCGACGCTGCCGCAGCCGTCCGCGGCCCGTCCCGCGCTCGGCATCAAGCCGCCCGCCGACGCCGACTGACCCGTCAGTCGTCGAGGCTGCCGCGGCCGCCGGCGCGGTTGCGCTTGATCGAGCCCTGCGCCTTCTTGTCGCTGAGTCGGCGCTCGCGCGAACCGGCCGTCGGGCGGGTCGCGACGCGGCGTTTCGGGCGCACGCAGGCGCGTGCGATGAGTTCGAGCAGGCGGGCCATCGCGTCGTCCCGGTTCAGCTGCTGGGTGCGGTGGCGCTGGGCGCTGATCAGGATGCGCCGGTCGAGCGTGGCGCGGCTGCCCGCCAGCGCGATCGCGCGCTGCTGTACCTCGGCCGGCAATCCGGACCGGGGCAGGTCGCAGGTCAGCTCGACCGCGGTAGAGACCTTGTTGACATTCTGACCGCCTGGACCGGAGGCGCGCACGAAGCGTACCTCGATGCAGCCGGGGTCGAGGCCGATGCCGGGCGCGACCGGGATCAGGGCAGCCATCGCGGTCGACGCGCTCAGGCGCTGACGTCGGGATCGAGTTCGCGCCTCAGCAGCGCGATCTGGTCCTTCAGCAACAGCTTGCGCTTCTTCAGGCGGCGTACCTGCAACTGGTCCACGACCGGCTCTGAGAGGAGCGCGTCCAGCAGACGGTCGAGGTCGCGATGCTCGCCCGCCAGTTCATCGACGCGGGCCAGAAGCTGCGCCCGGTAGGGGTGGCTCATGGTTGTTCCGTGCCGTTGCACAAGGGCGAGGCCTGTGCGCGCGGCCGTTTCGACGGCGCGGTGGATACCGCACGGAGACTATACACCCGGGCGGCCCGGCCGCCGCCGACGGCAACGCGGCACGCTTCGCTTATCATCTGCAGAGGCGACGGCGACAGAGCCGCGCGACGAACGATCGGAGGGCACACGCAGATGAGCACCGGTACCACGAAGGCGATCCGTATCCAGGCCGTGGGTGGCCCCGAGGTGATGTCCTGGGAGGAGGTGCCGCTGCCCGTGCCTGGCCCCGGCCAGGCGACGGTGCGCCATCATGCGGTCGGCCTGAACTACATCGACGTCTATTTCCGTACGGGTCTCTACCCGCAGCCGCTGCCGGGCGGGCTGGGCATGGAAGGTGCGGGCGTGGTCGAGGCGGTCGGCGAGGGCGTGACCGATATCGCCGTGGGTGACCGTGTTGCCTACGCCGGGACGCCGACCGGCGCCTACTCACAGGCGCGCGTGATGCCGGCAGCGAAGCTGGTGAAGTTGCCCGAGGGCATCGGGTTCGAGCAGGCCGCAGCGATGATGCTGCAGGGCATGACCGCGCAGTACCTGCTCAAGCGCACGTATCCGGTGAAGGCGGGACAGACCATCCTGTGGCATGCAGCGGCCGGCGGCGTCGGCCTCATCGCCTGCCAGTGGGCGAAAGCGCTCGGTGCCACCGTCATCGGCACGGTCGGCTCGGACGAGAAGGCCCGCCTCGCGAAGGCCCACGGCTGCGATCATGTGATCGTCTACTCGCGCGAGAACTTCGTCGAGCGGGTGAAGGAGATCACCGGTGGCCGTGGCGTCCCGGTGGTCTACGACTCCGTCGGCAAGGACACCTGGCCGGCTTCGCTCGACTGCCTGCAGCCGCTCGGCATGATGGTCAGCTTCGGTAACGCGTCCGGACCGATCCCGCCGGTGAACACCGCCGACCTCGCATCGCGCGGCTCGTTGTTCTTCACCCGCCCGACGCTGATGAGTTACACCGCGACGCGCGAAGACCTGCTCGCGAGCGCGGCCGACCTGTTCGATGCCGTGCTCACTGGCAAGGTGAAGATCGAGATCCAGCAGCGTTATCCGCTGGCCGAGGCGGCGCTGGCACACCGCGACCTCGAGGCACGGCGGACCACGGGCTCGACCGTGCTGATTCCGTGATTTGCCTGTCTGCCCGGGGATGACCATGACATCGACCAAGCCTTTGTCGCCTCGACCGGGCCTGCGCGTGATCGGCGTGCTCGCCGCCGGCGCCGGCCTGCTGCTTGCGGCGGCAGGTGCCTGCGCGCACCACGGCTGGAGCGAGTACGACACCGGCCGCGCGCTTACCATCACCGGTGCGATCCTCGAGGCCGGCCACGACAATCCGCACGGTTTCGTGCGCATGAAGGCCGGCAACCAGGTGTGGCGCGTCATTCTCGCACCGCCGGCCCGGATGGATGCGCGCGGGCTGCCCGCGGGCAGCCTGAAGGTCGGCGCGACCGCGACGCTGGTCGGTTATCCGCACCGTAGCGACGCGCGGCAGATGCGTGCGGAGCGGATCACCCTCGAAGGTGGTCAGCCGGTCGAACTGCGGTGAGCCGCCCGGTGACGCTACGATGCGCGATGATCGAACGGCGAGACGATGCACCCGGGGCCCGAAGGTCCGGGTTGCGCCGATCGCCTGTGCCTGAGCGAGAACGATGAACGGCAGACGCGGACGCAATGGCTGGAACGACGGCGGTGGGCGCGCGATCTTCGCGGCGCCGGGTGGCGGCTGGGCGGCGCGCTGGCTCGCGCCCAGGCGCGCATACGGCCTCGCCGCGATTGCCTGCTTCTGCCTGATCGGTTTTGCCCTCTACCTGCAGTACGTGCAGAAGGAGGATCCCTGCCCGCTGTGCATCCTGCAGCGGATCGCGATGATCGGCATGGGCCTGGTGTTCATGGTGGCGGCGCTGCACGCGCCGCGGGGCAGGGGGCTCATCGTCTACAGCGTGCTGGCGGCAATGATCGGTGCGGCCGGGGCGGCGGTGGCCGGGCGCCATGTGTGGCTGCAGAACCTGCCCAAGGATCGCGTGCCGGAGTGCGGGCCAGGCCTCGACTTCATGCTGCAGCAGTTCCCGTTGTCGCAGGTTTTTTCGCTGGTGCTGCGCGGGTCCGGCGAATGCGCCGAGGCCGGTTGGCGCTTCCTCGGACTGACCATTCCTGCATGGACGCTGCTATGGTTTTCGGGCCTGATCGTGCTCTCGATCGCGGTCGGCTGGCGTTCGGTACGGCGTCGCCACGACGGATTCTGAGGTGCCGGTCGCCCCTTGTCGCGGCCACCGTCGGGCACCGCACAGACACAGGGACACGAAATGGTTGACGCGTCCCGAATTACCCGGTATACCGCAGACTGTTGTTCCTCTCTAAGTCCGAAGTCTGCAATCCGACCGCTGCTTCTTCAGCGGGTGCGGGCCACCTCAGATGGCCCGTCCTGCAGTGGTTGGCGGCTGTTGTGCCTTGGGATGTGAACAGCGGTTGCGGGTTACCCGCTTTATAAATGGCTCTCAAGGAATCAAGTTATGGCAACGGGCGTAGTCAAGTGGTTCAACGAGTCGAAGGGCTTCGGCTTCATCACCCCTGATGGCGGCGGCGAAGATCTGTTCGCGCACTTCAGCGCGATCAACATGCCGGGTTTCAAGACCCTGAAGGACGGCCAGCGCGTCTCCTTCGACGTCGTGCCGGGCAAGAAGGGCCAGCAGGCTGCCAACATCCAGGCCGTCTGATCGCCGCGTCGAAGCAGTGAAGAAAAGCCGGGCATGCCCGGCTTTTTTTTCGTCCGTCGTGCCCGATACCTGCAGGCACGCCGGCAGCGATCCGTTCCACCCGACAGCGGCAACCCGCTTCGCGAAGGCGGTCTTCGCCGGGCCGACGTCGTCGCCCGTGCCCGACCCTTGGGCGACATGAGGCGTTTCGGGTCGACCGGTTCCGCTAGAATCCGTGGATTGCAATCGCCGAACCGCCAATGTCGAAGCCCCCGAAGCCGCCGAGTCCTTCTGCGCCACCGCCTGCCCCGTCGAACTTCATCCGCAGCATCATCGAGGAAGACCAGCGCAGCGGGCGCCACGGGGGGCAGGTGACGACGCGGTTCCCGCCCGAGCCGAACGGCTACCTGCACATCGGGCATGCCAAGTCGATCTGCCTGAACTTCGGCATCGCACGCGACTTCGGTGGCCGCTGCCACATGCGTTTCGACGACACGAACCCGGCGAAGGAAGAAACCGAGTACGTCGAGTCGATCATGTCCTCGGTGCGCTGGATGGGCTTCGACTGGGGCGAGCACCTGCATTTCGCCTCCGATTACTTCCAGCAGCTCTACGACTACGCCGAGCTGCTGGTGACTCGCGGCGATGCGTATGTAGACAGCCTGTCGGCCGACGAGATCCGCGCCTGTCGGGGCACGCTCACCGAGCCGGGCCGTGACAGCCCGTACCGCACGCGTACCCCTGTCGAAAACCTCGACCTGCTTCGCCGGATGAAGGCGGGCGAGTTCCCCGACGGTGCGCACGTGCTGCGCCTGAAGCTCGACATGCGGTCGCCGAACATCAACCTGCGCGATCCGCTGATCTACCGCATCCGGCACCAGACCCACCATCGCACCGGCGACGCCTGGTGCATCTACCCGCTGTACGATTACACGCATGCGCTGTCCGATGCGATCGAACACATCACGCATTCGATCTGCACGCTGGAGTTCGAGGACCACCGACCGCTGTACGACTGGTGCGTCGAGAACCTGCCCGTCCCGTACCGGCCCTACCAGTACGAGTTCGCACGGCTGAACCTGACCTACGCGGTGCTTTCGAAGCGCCGGCTGATCGACCTCGTCGACAGCGGCTGCGTCGACGGGTGGGACGATCCGCGCCTGCCCACGCTGGTCGGCGTTCGCCGTCGCGGCTATACGCCAGAGGGCATGCAGCTGTTCTGCGAGCGCATCGGCGTGTCCAAGGCCGAGTCCTGGATCGACATGGGCGTGCTCGAGCAGGCGATCCGCGACGATCTGGAGCCGAAGGCACCGCGTGCGATCGCGGTGCTGTCGCCGCTCAGGCTGGTGATCGACAATTTCCCCGAGGGCCGCATCGAGCCGTGCAGCGCACCGGTTCATCCGCATCATCCCGAGATGGGGCGGCGCGAGTTCCCGCTGACGCGCGAACTCTGGATCGAGCGCGACGATTTCGAGGAAACGCCGCCCAAGGGCTACTTCCGGCTGTCGCCCGGCGCGGAGGTGCGCCTGCGCTACGGTTACGTCGTGCGTTGCACGGGCTTCGACAAGGACGCCTCCGGCGCGGTGGTGGCGGTGCACTGCGAGTACCTGCCGGAGACAAAGAGCGGCACCCCGGGCGCCGATTCACGCAAGGTGAAGGGAAACATCCACTGGGTGTCGGTCGACCACGCGCTGGCGGCGGAGGTGAGGCTGTACGACCGCCTGTTCGCGGTGCCGCATCCGGGCACCGGCGAGCGCGACTACAAGCTCGACCTGAACCCGTCTTCCAAGACCGTGATCACCGCGCAGTGCGAACCTGGCCTGGCCGGCGCGGCACCGGAACAGCGCTTCCAGTTCGAACGGCACGGCTACTTCGTCGCCGACAGGGTCGACAGCCAGCCGGGCGCGCCGGTGTTCAACCGGGCGGTGACGCTGAAGGATTCCTGGGCGTCGCGCGGCTGAGGCCGGGTACGCGGCCGACGGAGCCTGCGTCCAGTTCCCGGATCAGCCAGTCACCACGCCGCACGGTCGCACCGCCGCCGAAGCGGCTGCGCCCCATCATAAGATCCTGGTGTCCGCTGTCCTCGCTTGAACGTACCACCACGCCGGCCTCGGGCGCGTACCAGTCGATCTCCATGCGGCGGGTCTCCGTGCGATGGAACTCGAAGTCGCCGAGCCACAGGTCGCGCGTGATGCGCAGCGCACGGAAACGGCCTGCCGGGACGTCCACGGTCTCCCATCCGCCGACCCGCGCGACCATGACCACGCGGTGCGGCCGCGGATCGCCCTCGACCCTGGCGGTCGTATCCTGGCGTACCGATTGTCCGGGCACCAGCGGAAACGGCAGTATCCGCAGCGGCGGGTCGAAGGTGGTGCGGGTGCCGTCGGCGCGTTCCCATGCCACCAGGTCGCCGCGTACGTCGAACTGCTGCGCGACCAGCGCGGCGACCGGCCGGCCGAAGCCACCGCTGCCGGCCTCTTCGTAGGCCATGCCCTCGAGGCGCGAACCCTCGGCGTCGAAACGCCGCAGCGCGGGGGCGCGCGCCTCGTCGTTGTAACCGTTGCGGGTGCGGTAGGTCAGTTCGGTACCGGGCCGTACCGGCACACCTGCGTCGACTGCGGGCCCGGGTTCGCCGCCCTCCAGCGTCATGCAGCCCGAAGTGAGGGCGACCATGGCGAAGGTGAAACCCGCCAGCAGCCGACGGCGCAGCGCGCCTGCGCAGCAAACGCTGGCCAGGCGCTCGGCTGCGGCAACGCGTCCAGCAGCAGGCGATGGAGCCGGTGGAGGCAGCACGGAGATCGTGGGCATCGGTTGCGTTGCAGGCATGGCGGGCTTTCGGAGCGGACGGTCAGAACGGTCCGGCGCCGTTGCGCCGGGCCGGGTTGGCAGCGCGCAGTGCCTGCAGCCGGCGCCACATCCACCATCCCGCGACTACGGCCAGCGGCAACAGCACCAGCAGGAGCGCGAAGGCGAATATCCAGAGGGCAACGGCAACCGCCAGCGATACGGCGACCAGCAGGAACTTCTTGATCGACGCGAGCCAGCCGTGCGCGGCGGAGGGTTCATCCAGGCGCCATGCACCGCGCCCGTCCATCCGTGCCTCGAAGACCTGTACGCGCGGATTGCGCGCGCCGCTGCCGGCCGAGGCGCCAGACGACCGGCCGTCGACTGGTTGCGGATCATCGGGTGACATCGTCACAGGCAGTATCCCGGTGGTTGTGCTATTGATCGGAAGCAGAATGCGATTCCGGGTGTGCCGGGACCGCTTTTCACCAAGTCAGTCTGCGCCGCACACGCGGCGACATCAAGCCAGGAGCCGTTGCCCCACCCGTCATGCTGGAACGCAATCAGCTGGAAAGATACGCGCAGATCGCCGGTGTCGCGGTGCTGGTGGTGGGCTGCTTCTACGTGGTCTCGCCATTCGTGGCGTCGGTGCTGTTCGCGGCCGTGGTGTGCACGACGACCTGGCCCGTGTTCGTGCGCATCCGCCGCCGCGTGGGCGACCGGCCGGTAGTCGCTTCGCTGCTGATGACCACGCTGCTGGCGCTGGTGGTGATCGTCCCGGTCGCGCTGCTGGCCATCGCGCTGACCGACAACGTCAGCGCGCTGGTCGATTTCGCGTCGGGGCTGGTCAAGAGTGGGTCGCCGGAACTGCCCGAGTGGATACGCCACCTGCCGGTCATCGGCCAGTGGGTCGACGACTACTGGCATCAGGTGGTCGAGAGCCGCGACGAACTGCGCCGGTTGGTTGAGCGGATGATCGAGCCCGCACGTACGGTGCTGGTAGCGGTCGGGTCGGTGCTCGGTCAGGGCCTCGTTCAACTGTCGCTCGCGGTGCTGATCTGCTTCTTCCTGTACCGTGACGGCGACAGCCTGATGTGGGCAGTGCGCAAGACCGCACTGCGCCTGGGCGGGGAACTGGGCGAGCGCATCGTCCAGATCATCCATAACACCGTGATCAGTGTCGTGTTCGGCATCATCGGCACCGCACTCGCGCAGGCGGCCGTGTCCCTGATCGGTTTCCTGATCGCAGGCGTGCCGGCGGCGCTGGTGCTAGCCATCGCCACGTTCTTCCTGTCGATGATCCCTGCGGGCCCGCCACTGGTCTGGATCGGGGCCACCGTCTGGCTGGTGTCGGAGGGGCAGGTGGCATGGGCTGTGTTCATGGTGGTCTGGGGCATGTTCGCGATCAGCGGCATCGACAATGTCGTGCGACCGATCCTGATCAGCCGGGGTGCCGACCTGCCGTTCCTGCTCGTGTTCATCGGCGTGCTCGGTGGCCTCCTGGCGTTCGGCTTCATCGGCATCTTCATCGGCCCGACGCTGCTGGCGCTTGCGTTCGCGCTGCTGCAGCACTGGATCAACAGCGAGACCGAACCGCCGCGGATGCACGATCCGCTGGACGACTGATCGGCGCGGACAGGCAGGGCGCGCCGTGTCAGTCGTCCAGCAGGAACCGGGCGACCGATTCGATCTGGTCGTCGCTGGCCAGCGCCGGCGCGTGGCCGATGCCGGCGAAGGTCAGCAGGCTGCGCTCCGCGTGGCCGTCGACCATTGCGCGTGCGGTGTCTTCGCGCAGCAGTTCGGAGTCGCCCCCGCGCAGGACCAGCACCGGGATCGACACCTTGTCCCATATCGGCCAGAGCGTGACGTCGCGCTCGAACACCTTGCCACGGAAGCCGGCCGCGATCGCCGGATCGTAGGCGGGCGCGAAGGTGATGCGCCCGGCCTCGTCCGCGCACTGGCGCATGCCATGGGCGACCAGGTGTTGCAGGCGGTCATCCGGCAGTGCAGGGGTGGACGCGCCCCACGGCTGCATCAGGCTGACGTACCACGCGCGGAACGCTTCGACCGTGTCGAAGCGCGGATCCCCGCCGACGTAACCGCCGATCCGGGTCAGTCCCTCGCGGGCGAGCACCGGCCCGACATCGTTCATCACCAGGCGCCGGATCGGCGAGCCGGGCGCGGCGGCGAGCATCATGCCGATAAGCCCGCCCATCGAGGTGCCGACCCAGTCGATCGTGAGTGGCCGGCCTGCGCGCGACGGTGGAGCGGCGATGCGCGCGAGCAGCGCGTTCATGTCGGCGAGGTACTGGGGATAGCCGTAGAGTGCCGCCTCCGGCAGCCAGTCGCTCGCACCGCGCCCGACGATGTCCGGACACACGACGCGCGCGGCCGGTGCCAGGCGCCTCGCCAGCCAGTCGAAGTCGCGGCCGTTGCGGGTCAGCCCGTGCGCGCACACCACCACCCGTGGATTGTCGGGGTCTCCCCATTCGGCATAGGCCATCCGGTGAAAGCCGGCGGCGGAGAAGCCGGTGAGCGAGGCGAGGCGGGGAGAGGCGAGCGAAGTACCCGCGGTATCCGGGCTACCCGGGGGCGGCATGTGTGGCATGGTGGCGCAGGCTGGAAGCACCCGCGATTCGACCATGAATCGCGCAACTAGTGCAGCAGCAGCCAGCAGCCGATCCCGAGGCTGGCCAGGAACGCGCACAGATGTAACCACTTCCAGTGCAGATAGCGTCGGCCCAGGGCTTCCGGGTCGAGGTTTGACAGCATGAACAGGCGGCCGTCCTGCGGGGCGCGCATCATATGCACCGCCGGCGGCGGCAGTGGACGCCCCTCGCGCTCGCGCTCGACCTCGCGCCGCGCCTGCTGGCGGGCGAGCTGCCACTCGTCCATGTCGATCGTGCCGTCGCGGTCGAGATCGAAACGCTCGAGCAGCGCCGGCGGATCGCTCTTCCACTTCACGATCAGCGCTGCGATCGCGGCGCGTACGGCTGCCTCGCCGTCCAGCGGCTGGTGGGTCGAGAAGGCGCCGATCGCATACAGGCGGTCATCGGGCAGGATCGTCACTTCCGTGAACCGACGGTCGCCTTCGATCCAGGTCTTGCGGCGGTGCGAGTGCACCTCCGCCTCCGCCGGATGGACGACGCACTGGCCGCTGCCGTCGTCGAGTACGAAGGGCACGAAGCTCTCGCCATCGCGCTCCTGAGTCCAGTGGTCCCTGGCATCCTGCCGCTCGATCTTGAACCAGTACCAGCAGCAGGGGACCCCCGCCAGTTCGCTGGTCAGTGGCGTGTCGCCCGGCCAGCGTGCAGCACCCGCAAGTTCGACGTATCCCTGCGCGGCGGAGTCGATACGCGACGTGGGTGTGTCGACGATGAACCGCCAGCGCCGGTAGTTGCCGGCCCATGCCAGCAGACTGATCGCGGCGATCACCAGCAGGCAGACGCCGGCCACGGTACGGCTCTCGGACTCGATCGCGATGCCCAGGAGGCTGACATGGGCGAACGAGGTGGTCCAGTTGGCCCAGGCGAACCGTCCCCGAGGACCGGCCCGCGACGGCGAGGCGCCTTGCAAGCTCACGGCGTGTCTCCGTCTCCGTCCCCGCTCTGCGGATGCCGCCGGCTCAGCTGAACAACTGCTTCACGTCGACATCGTGCGTCTCGTCAGCCGTGAATTCCAGCAGCTTGAACGGGGTGAAGCCGAACAGCCGCGCGACGAAGACGTCCGGCACCTGCTCGATGCGCACGTTGTTGATATTCACGCTTTCGTTGTAGAACTCGCGCCGGTCGGCGATCGAATCCTCGAGCGCGCTGATGCGGCTCTGCAGTTGCTGGAAGCTCGCGTTGGCTTTCAGGTCGGGATAGGACTCGGCCAGCGCGAACAGGTTGCCCAGGCCCATGCGCAGCGCGCCCTCGGCCGGACCGAGCGCAGCGACGTCCTGCGACTGCGTGGCTGCATGCACGCGGCCGCGCGCTTCGATCACCCGTTGCAGGGTGTCCTGCTCGAACTTCATGTACTGCCTGCAGGTCTCGATCAGCTTGGGAAGTTCGTCATGCCGCTGCTTCAGCAGCACCTCTATGTTCGCCCAGGCCTTCGATACGTTGTGCTTCACCTGGACCAGCGCGTTGTAGACCATCACGAAGTACACGCCGACCAGGAGGGCGATCGCCAGCAGGATTACGAGTGCGAGGGTCATCGGGATATCCGGTAGAGGTCGGTGGCGGAGCGCACTGCCTGCACGGACACCTGCGGCGCTGAAGGCAGGGAACGTGCGAGTGACTGTGCGGGTACGGCAGAAGGTACTGTACAAGTCATTTCTGCGGCATGCACGCGCTGCAGTCCCATCGAATCGTTCGAGAAGCTGCGCCGTGCGGTAAAGTCCCGGAAAGGCGGTCGTGCCGGGAACGGCCCGCGCCCGCCGCGCACCGACGCCGGAGGAGAATCGACGTGAAAGCGGTATGCGTGTTCTGCGGATCCAATCCGGGCCTGCTGCCCGAGTACCGGGCGGCGGCCGAGAGCCTTGCGCGCGAGATCGTCGCGGCGGACTGTACGCTCGTGTACGGCGGCGGCCGTGTCGGCCTGATGGGCGTGATCGGCGATGCGGCGATGGCCGCCGGTGGCCGGGTGATCGGCGTCACGCCGCGCCGGCTGGTCGAGAAGGAAGTCGCCCATACCGGCCTCACCGAACTGCACGTGGTCGAGTCGATGCACGAGCGCAAGGCAATGATGGCCGAGTTGTCGGATGCGTTCATCGCGTTGCCCGGCGGCATCGGCACCTTCGAGGAATTCTTCGAGGTGCTGACCTGGTCCCAGCTCGGGTACCACTCGAAGCCGTGCGGGCTTCTTAACGTGGCCGGGTACTACGACCAGTTGCTTGCCTTTCTCGATCACTGTGTCGTGCAGGGCTTCGTGCACGCCGGGCATCGTGGAATGGTGCTGACCGACACCGAGCCGGCGAGGCTGCTCGACCAGCTGGAAACCTTCAACATGCCGGTCGTGAACAAGTGGCTCGACCGCCAGTCGACCTGAACGAGCGAAACGGGGGGCGCGACCATGATGACCGCAACCGAACAACGGCAGCGCCTGCGGGCGATCCTGAACGGCCACGAGTGCAAGTCGCCAGCGAGCGTGTTCGACGGACTGTCCGCGCGCATCGCGCAGTCGGTCGGCTACGATCTGGGCATCCTGGCGGGGTCGGTTGCGTCGAACACCACGCTGGCCGCGCCGGACCTGATCGTGCTCACGCTGACCGAGTTCGCCGACCAGATCCGCCGCATCCAGCGCGCCAGCGAGCTGTCGCTGATCGTCGACGCCGACCACGGTTACGGCAATGCGCTGAACGTGATGCGCACGGTGGAGGAGTGCGAGCACGCGGGCGTGTCCTGCCTTTCCATCGAGGACACCGAACTGCCGACGCCGTTCGGTGCCAGCGGCGAGCGCTTCATCTCCATCGCCGAGGGCGTCGGCAAGATGAAGGCTGCGCTCGCCGCGCGCCGTGATCCCGCGCTGGTGATCGCGGGCCGGACCTCCGCGATCCGCGGCGAGGGAATCGATGGCGCGATCGCGCGGCTGAAGGCCTATGCCGAAGCCGGCGTCGATTGCGTGTTCGTGGTCGGCCTCGAGAGTCTTGACCAGCTGGCTGCCATTCGAGCCGCCACGCAACTGCCGGTGATCATCGGGTCGGCTCCGGCCACGATCACGCGCGAGCAATTCGCGGCCAACGGCGGGCGAGTGCTGCTGCAGGGTCACCATCCGACCGCCGCGGTGGTAAAGACGCTGACCGAGGTGTACACCCACCTGATCGGCGGTGGCGCCCCGGCCGAACTCAGATCGAAGATTGCGACCGTCGAACAGATGGACGCGGTCACCCGGGTGGCTGACTACAAGGGCTGGCAGAAGGCATTCCTGCGCTGAGCCGGCGCGACCGTTCAGTGGCGGCGGCAGGCGCCACGTTTGCGTCGGGCGGCCGGCGTGCTGCCGCCGATCGGACATCGGCGCCCTTATGCCCCCATAAGCGATACTGAGCACGCTGCCCCGCGCCGCCCGGTAGCATCAGGGGTTGCGATGCGCCGCCAGTCCCCGTGCGCCGCAGCCGCCTCCGGAGACCGCCTTGGATACAGCCGCACCGCCGCCGCTCAAGCTTCAGCAGGACAGCCCCGCCGAACGCGAAGGACAGCCCGGCGCGACGGTCCGCACCAGGAACACCACCTGCTACATGTGCGCCTGCCGCTGCGGCATCCGGGTGACGTTGCGCAACGACGAGGTGCGCTACATCGAGGGCAACCCGGACCACCCGCTGAACAAGGGGGTGATATGCGCGAAGGGCGCCTCGGGCATCATGAAACAGTATTCGCCGGCGCGGCTGACCCGGCCGCTGCTGCGCAAGCCGGGTTCGGAACGCGGCGCGGCCGCGTTCGAGGTCATCTCATGGGACCAGGCGTTCGACCTGATGACCGAGCGACTGGGGAAGATCCGCTCGACCGACCCGAAGCAGTTCGCGCTGTTCACCGGCCGCGACCAGATGCAGGCACTGACCGGCCTGTTTGCGCGGCAGTTCGGCACGCCGAACTACGCAGCGCATGGCGGCTTCTGCTCGGTGAACATGGCCGCCGGCATGATCTACACCATCGGCGGATCGTTCTGGGAGTTCGGCGGGCCGGATCTCGACCGGGCGAAGCTGTTCGTGATGATCGGCACTGCCGAAGACCACCACTCGAACCCGCTGAAGATGGCGCTGTCGAAGTTCAAGCGCGACGGTGGCAAGTTCATCTCGGTCAACCCGGTGCGCACCGGCTATTCGGCGATCGCCGACGAATGGATCCCGATCCGTCCGGGCACCGATGGCGCGCTGATGCTCGCGCTTTGCCATGAACTGATCCGGCTCGGGCTGTACGACAGGGATTTCGTTGCGCGCTATTCGAATGCCGGTTACCTGGTGAACATCGATCCGGCCAGCGATTCGCATGGCATGACGGTGGGCGGCGAGGGCCTGGCCCACATGAATCCGTTCCGCCAGCACAACCAGCTCTGGTGGGACCGCCACACCGGGAAGCCGGTGATCAACCACGCCGGAGACAGCGACCCGCAGCTGTTCGGCAGCTTCCGGCTGCACGACGGCACGCCGGTGAAACCGGCCTTCCAGCTGCTCGCCGAGCGGCTGGTCGAGAACACGCCGGAATGGGCGGCCGGCATCACCGGCATCCCGGCCGAGACCATCCGCCGGCTGGCGACCGAACTGGGCGTGATGGCCCGCGACCACCGCATCGAGCTGCCGATCGCCTGGACCGACTCCTGGGGGAAGAAGCACGACCGCGTCACCGGCAACCCGGTCGCCTTCCATGCGATGCGCGGCCTGGCTGCGCACTCCAACGGCTTCCAGACCATCCGCGCGCTGTCCATCCTGATGACCCTGCTCGGCACCATCGACCGCCCGGGTGGCTTCCGGCACAAGGCGCCGTACCCGCGCGGTACACCGCCGGTGATCGCGCGCGTGCCGAACTCGCCCGACATGGTCAAGCCGGACACGCCGCTGGGCGGTGCACCACTCGGCTTCCCGGCCGGGCCCGACGACCTGTTCATCGATGCCGAGGGCAGGCCGGTACGCATCGACAAGGCGTTCTCCTGGGAGCATCCGCTGGCGGTGCACGGGATGATGCACAACGTGATCACCAATGCCTGGCGCGGAGATCCGTACCGCATCGATACGCTGCTGATGTTCATGGCCAACATGGCCTGGAACTCGTCGATGAACACCTCCGAAGTCCGGAAGATGCTCAACGACAAGGACCCCGACGGGCAGTACAAGATCCCGTTCATCATCGTGTGCGATGCGTTCCAGTCCGAGATGTGCGCCTATGCCGACCTGGTGCTGCCGGATACCACCTATCTCGAGCGCTACGATGCGATGTCGCTGCTCGATCGGCCGATCTCCGAGTTCGACGGTCCCTGCGATTCGGTGCGTGTGCCGGTGGTGCCCCCGAAAGGCGACTGCAAGCCATTCCAGGACGTGGTGGTCGAACTGGCCTCGCGCCTGAAGTTCCCGGCGTTCACCGCTGCCGACGGGTCGCGCAAGTTCAAGGACTACAAGGACTTCGTGATCAACTTCCAGACCGCGCCCGATTCCGGCGTGGGCTTCCTCGCCGGCTATCGCGGCCCGGATGGCGACAAGGCGCTGGTCGGCGAGCCGAACCCGGCGCAGTGGGAGATGTACGAGAAGAACAACTGCGTGTTCCACTACGCGATGCCGCCGGAACACCAGTACATGCGCAACTGGAACCAGGGCTACAACGACTGGGCGGTGAAGAACAAGCTGCGCCTGCATGCCGACCCGGTCGTGATCCAGCTCTACTGCGAAGTGCTGCAGAAGTTCCGGCTCGCTGCCCAGGGCAAGGGGCCTGGCACCCGGCGCCCGCCGGAGCGGCTTCGCGAGCGCGTCGAGACCTATTTCGATCCGCTGCCGTTCTGGTATGCGCCGCTGGAGGCGCAGGCGACCGACCGCGAGCGCTACCCGCTCAACGCGGTCACGCAGCGGCCGATGGCGATGTACCACTCGTGGGATTCTCAGAACGCCTGGCTGCGCCAGATCCACGGCCACAACTACCTGATGGTGAATCCGGTGACGGCGAAGGCGGCGGGCATCGCCGACGACGACTGGATCTGGGTCGAATCCATGCACGGCAAGGTGCGCTGCCTGTGTCGCTACACCGAAGCCGTCGAGCCGGGCACGGTCTGGACGTGGAATGCGATCGGCAAGGCGAAGGGCGCCTGGAATCTCGGCCCGGAAGCCAACGAGTCGCAGAAGGGTTTCCTGCTGAACCACCTGATTTCCGAGGAACTCCCGGCCGATGCCTCGGGTGCGCGCCTGTCGAACTCGGACCCGATCACCGGTCAGGCCGGCTGGTACGACGTGCATGTGCGCATCAGCAAGGCCGATGCGGGTGACCCCGAGGAAACCTTCCCGCAGTTCGCGGCGATGCCGGCGCTGCCGGGCACCGGGTCGGCCCGCCGCGGCTGGCAGGCGTTCTTCGCGGGCAAGGGCCTGGCTACCGAAATGACCGCTGTGGGTCGTGAACTGAAGAAGGGAGAAACGCGTTGACCCAGCTTGCATTGGTCATCGACCTGAACGTCTGCGTCGGCTGCCAGGCCTGCGTCACCAGTTGCAAGGAATGGAACACCTCCGGCGTTGCCGGTTTCCTGAGCGACGAGAACCCTTACGACAAGGATCCGACCGGCACCTTCTTCAATCGGGTGCAGACCTACGAAGTCGGCGAGTTCCCTTGCACCGAGACCGTCCATTTCCCGAAGTCCTGCCTGCACTGCGAAGACCCGCCCTGCGTGCCGGTGTGCCCGACCGGCGCGTCGTACAAGCGCAAGGAAGACGGCATCGTGCTGGTCGACTACGACAAGTGCATCGGTTGCAAGTACTGCGCCTGGGCCTGTCCGTACGGCGCGCGCGAGATCGACGAGAAGCAGCAGGTGATGAAGAAGTGCACCCTGTGCGTCGACCGCATCTACGACCAGGCGATCCCGGAGGCGCAGCGCAAGCCCGCCTGCGTGGTGGCCTGCCCGACCAGCGCGCGGCTGTTCGGCGACATCCATGACGCCGACTCGGAAGTGTCGCGTGCGATCCGCGAGCGTGGTGGCTATGCCCTGATGCCCGAATGGGGTACCGAGCCGGCCAACCACTACCTGCCGCGTCACAAAGGTACGGTGGTGGTCGACGCCGACCAGGTCAGCCGGATCGATTCGCCGCTGAACGTCGACGGCCGCATCCCGGGCACGCTGGCGGCGCTGATCGCCGAGGCACAGGCCGCCGCCGATCCGACGTCGGCATCGGCCGGGGGAGGGCGCTGACATGCATCCGGCCTTCTCGGTGATCTTCCTCACCACGCTGATCGGCGTCGCGCAGGGATTGTTCCTCGCGGTGTACTCGATCGACGTTCTGTCGCGCCTCGGGCTGTCGGAACTGCCGATGCCGTCGTTCATCATCGTCGGCTGCACGCTGTCGGTGCTGCTCTGCGCGCTCGGGCTGCTTGCCTCGTTCTGGCACCTCGGCCGTCCGGAGCGTGCCTGGCGTGCAGCCACGATGTGGCGTACCTCCTGGCTGTCGCGCGAGGTGATCGTGCTGCCGGCCTTCCTCGCAAGCGTCGCGGCCTACGGTGTGTCCTATGCGACCGGTTCCCTGTGGTCGGACCTGTTCGGTCTGGTCGCCGTGGTGGCCTGCATCGCGCTGTTCGTCTGCACGGGGATGATCTATGCGTGCCTGCGCTTCCTGCAGGAATGGGCGTCGCCGCTGACGCTGCTCAACTACTTCCTGCTCGGCTGTGCGTCCGGCAGCACGTTCGCGACGCTGCTGTCCTCGTTGCTGGCACCGGGCTACACCGAGGTGCTGGCCACCTGGGCGATCGGTCTGACCACGGTCGCGCTGGTGGTGCGTGCAGCGATGCTGGCGCGCAATGCCCGCCTGCGACCGAAGTCCACCGTACAGTCGGCGATCGGCATGAAGCATCCGAAGGTGCGGCAGACCTCGCAGGGCGCGATCGGTGGTTCGTTCAATACGCGCGAATTCGTCCATGGACGCACGCGGACCTTCCTGCGGTCGGTCAAGTGGGCATTCCTGCTGCTCGCGTTTCCGCTGCCCGCAGCCCTGCTGTGGCTGGGGGCTGCGAGCGGGGCGACGGCGGTGCTTGCAGTGGCTTTCGCGGTTCAGTACATCGGCCTGCTCGCAGAGCGCTGGTTCTTCTTCGCACAGGCCAACCATCCGCAGAACCTCTACTACCAGACGATTTCCTGATGGGCGCTTCCCGGCCGGGACTGCGCCAAAGGCGAATTGCACCGCGGCTTGCATTTGCGGTAGATTGACTTCCCTCCTGACGACTCGCTCAACCCTGCGGAGATCTCCATGAATGACGTAAACCGCGAAAAGCTCATCGTCGACCTCAAGACCGTCGTTTCCGATGCTGAAGCCCTGGTGAAGGCCACTGCCGGACAGGCGGGCGACAAGATCGGCGAAGTGCGCGCCAAGGCGGAAGATTCGCTGCGCTCTGCGCGCCTCGCTCTGCGCGATGCGGAGGCGCTGGTCGTGGACAAGACCAAGCAGGCTGCACGTGCGACCGATGATTTCGTGCACGACAAGCCCTGGACGGCTGTCGGCGTGGGCGCTGCCGTCGGCATGATCATCGGGCTGCTGATCGCCCGCCGCTGAACGCAACCCGGTCCGTATCGTGACTGATCCGGCCGGTGGTGGTGGCGAGACGCCCCCGGGTGTCCTGCAGTCGCTGCGCGACCTTGCCGGCAACGCAGTCGCGGCCCTCCAGACCCGGCTGCAACTGCTGTCGGTCGATGCCCAGGAGGCCGGATGGCGTCTTGCCGCGATCGCGCTTTATGGCATCGTGGCGCTGTTCTGCCTGTTCACCGGCACGGTGCTGCTCGCGCTGCTGATCATCGTGGCATTCTGGGATCGCAGCCCTGTCCTTGCGGTCGCGCTGCTCAGCGCGTTCTTCCTGCTCGCCGGCGGCGGATGCGCATTGCTCGCCCGTCGCCATGTACGGTTGGCGCCCAGCCTGTTCGCGGCCACGCTCGAGACGCTCGCACGCGACCGCGAGGCGCTGTCCGCCGGCGCCCCGGACGCCGACCGCAGCGGCGCGGCCACACCGCGATGATCGGCGAGCAGTTGCTGGCGCTGTCGCTGCGGCGCGAGCGGCTGCGTGTGCGTGCCGACGGGCAGCGCGACGCGATTGCCGCCAGCGTGCGCAGGCTCGAGGGTCCGCTGCGGCTGTTCGATCGGGTCGTCGGCGGCGTACGCTGGCTGAAGGTCAATCCGGCCGCCTGGGTGGCTGCGCTGGTAGCGATCGTTCTGGTGCGGCCACGCGGGGTGGTCACCCTGGCGCGAGTCGGGTTGCGACTATGGGCGGCCTGGCGCGCGCTGCGCGCGCCGCGTGCGCGCCTGGTCTGGGCGCTGCTGCCCCGGTTCCTCGACATGTACCGGGGCTTGCGCGGCCGCCGCTGAGAGGGCGGCGAAATGTCGTGTCGATCGACGCCGACGTGTCGTGCGCGAGCGGGTCACTGGGAGGGTGAGTCATTCGAGACCGGCCATCGGTTGCGCGTCAAGCCGGGCGGTACGGGGTCTCGCCAGACAAGTCACCGACGCGGTATCGTCCGCGGCTGCGAAAAGTGAAGCCCACGTAGATCGACGAGGAGCAGGGACGAGATGGCTGCAGGCAGGAAAGCGGTGGCGAAGGCACCAGCGGGCAGGGGCGCGGCGAAGGCAGTGATCAAGACGGCGGCGAAGCCCGGCGCTGGACAACGCGCGAAACCGGCGGCGGTCGCGAAGGCGCCTCCGTTCCGGAAGAACGGCATCGATGGCGTGCAGCTGATCATGGCCGGGCAGCCGGCCCGGCGGCTCGGAGTGCTGCTCGAATCGGCCTCGCGCACGAAGATCACGGCGCGGCTGCCGATCCGCCCGACCCACATGAACCGCGGCCAGCGGGTCAATGGCGGTGTGCTGATGGCCTTTGCCGACCTGCTCGGCGCGGCAGGCACGGTGATGAACCTGGAGCCAGGCTGGCGTACGACGACGCTGGAGTCGAAGACCAATTTCTTCGCCGCCGGGCAGCCGCCGGTGCTGCTGGCCGAGTCGACGCCGTTGCACGTCGGGCGTAGCACCAACGTCTGGCAGACGCGCATCACGAACGAGGACGGCAAGCTGGTCGCGCTCGTCACGCAGACGCAGATCGTGCTGCCGCCCGCGGTAGTCCGATGACGCCATGGGCAGGTTATATTCCGCTGTCCCGCCAAGGCATTCCAGTAACGGAGAATCTTGCATGAAACTGCAGAGCCCCCTTGCGCGACACGCGGGCGCCTGCTGCCTGTCCGCCTTCCTGGCCGCCAGTGCATTTGCAGCCGCCGCCCCCGATTATCCCGTCAAGCCGCTGCGCGTGATCGTGCCGTTCCCGCCCGGTGGCGGCACTGATTTCGTGATGCGGGCGATCGCCCCGCAGCTGTCCGAGCAGCTCGGCCAGCAGGTGCTGATCGACAACCGCGCAGGGGCGCAGGGCGTGGTCGGCACCCAGATCGGCGCGCGCGCGATCAATGACGGCTACACCCTCACCATCGTCGATGCCGCGACGGTGATCTCGCCTGCGCTGATCTCGCCGCCGCCGTTCGACGTGATGAAAGACTTCGCGCCGATCGCCATCCTGGTCGAGCAGCCCTACCTGATCACGCTCCACCCGTCGGTGCCGGCGAAGACCATGGTCGACTTCGTGAAGCTGGTCCAGGCGAGCCCGGGCAAGTACAACTACGGTTCCGGCTCGGCGATCTCGCACGTGTCCCAGGCGCTGTTCTACTCGACTGCGAAGCTCGACATGACCCACGTGCCCTATCGGGGCACCGGGCCGCTGATGGCGGCCAACCTCGGCAACGAGGTGCAGACCACGTTCACCGGTCCCGGCGCCGCGCTGCCGCAGGTGAAGGCGGGCAAGCTGCGGCTGCTCGCGGTGACGTCGAACAGGCGCTTCGTGCAGGCGCCCGACACCCCGACACTGGACGAGTCGGGCTTCAAGGGCACCGACATCCGCGGCTGGTTCGGCATGCTGGCCCCGGCCGGCACGCCGCGACCGGTGGTGACGAAGCTCAATGCCACGATCAACGGCATCCTGTCGGGCAGCGGCCCTGCCGCGACCGTGCTGCGCGAGCGTGGCTACGACCTGAATCCGGTGTCGCCGGAAGCGTTCGGCAGGTTCCTCGGCGCCGAGGTGGCGCGCTGGTCGAAGGCGGTGAAGGCGTTCGGGATCAAGGCGACGGAGTAGACGGTTCGGACAATACACGGCAACAGGGACAGGAGAAGATTCAGTGGGCAAGCTTCAGGTAAGCATGGGTGTCTGCGACTACGATCGCACGCGTGGGTTGTTCGACGGCCGGGTGCAGATCGAGGGCTGTGACGTGGCCGCGGTGAACATCGAGCCGGAGGAGGCCTTCCATCGCGCATTCGGCTTCCAGGAGTTCGACATCTCCGAGTTGTCGATCTCCAGCCACACGATGATGACCTCCCGCGGTAGCAACGCGTACGTCGGCATCCCGGCCTTCGTGTCTCGCCTGTTCCGCCACTCGGGCGTGTACATCCGCACCGACCGCGGCATCGACAAGCCGCAGGACCTCGCAGGCAAGACGGTCGGGCTCCCCGAGTACCAGATCACCGCCAATGTGTGGATCCGCGGCATCCTCGAGGACGACTTCGGCGTGAAGCCATCGTCGATCCACTGGCGTCGCGGCGGCGTTGAAGATCCGGGGCGGCTCGAGCGCGCGCCGATCAAGCTGCCGCCGGACGTGGACCTGCAGCAGGTGCCGGATGGCAAGACCCTGTCCGGCATGCTCGAGGCGGGCGAGATCGACGCGATGATCAGCGCGCGCGCGCCGTCGTGCTTCGAGCGCGGCGCGAAGAATGTCGCGCGGCTGTTCCCGGACTACCGCACCACCGAGGAAGACTACTTCCGCCGCACGAAGATCTTCCCGACGATGCATATCATCGGTATCCGCAAGTCGCTGGTCGAGAAGCATCCCTGGCTGCCGGTCAGCGTGTTCAAGGCCTTCCTGCAGGCGCGCGAGCTGTCGCTGTACGAGCTCGGGCAGATCGGCCACCTGTTCGTGAGCCTGCCCTGGGGCGTGTCCGAGTTCCACAAGGCGAAGCAGCTGATGGGCGAGAACTACTGGAGCTACGGCCTGGAGCCGAACCACCATGTGCTCGAGACCTTCACCCGCTACCACTTCGAGCAGGGCCTGTCGGCACGCAAGGTCGCGCCGGAAGAGCTGTTCTGCCCGTCGGTGCTCGACCTGTTCAAGATCTAGGAAGCAATCACCGTGGACCTGATCATCCGGAACGCCAGGCTCACTGCCGCCGGGCCGGGTGATCCGCTGGTTGACATCGGCGTGGATGACGGCCGGATCGTCGCCGTCCAGCCTCGGCTGCAGTCCGAGGGCCCGGTGCACGACGCGGGAGGGCACCTCGTGTCACCCGGCCTGGTCGAGAGCCATTTCCACCTCGACAAGGCCTTGATCGTCGACCGGGTGCCGATGCAGCCCGACCGGATGAAGCGCGACCACATGGAGCGCACCGCGTCGATCAAGCATACGTTCACCGCGGAAGACATCTACGACCGCGCGCGACGCACGCTGGAACAGAGCCTGCTGCACGGCGTGACCCACATGCGTACCCAGGTCGAGGTCGATCCGAACGTCGGGCTGCTCGGCTTCGAGGCAATCGAGCAACTGAAGAAGGACTACGCCTGGGCGATCGACATCCAGTCCTGCGTGTTCCTGCAGGAAGGCTGGACCGGCGTGGCCGGCGCAGACGAGAACCTGGTGTCCTGCCTCGATCGCGGCGCGCCGGTGGTAGGTGGCGGCATCCGCTACGACAAGGATGGTCCAGGGCAGGTGCGCCGGGTGTTCGAACTCGCGAAGCGGTACGACATCGACGTCGACTTCCACCTCGATGGCGGCTACGAGACCGGCAGCCTCGACTATCCGCAGGTGTGCGACCTCACCGAGGCCATCGGCTGGCAGGGCAGGGTGGCCTTCGGGCACGGATCGAAGTATTCCTGCATGCCGGTCGCGCAACAGAAGGCGATCGGCCGCCGGCTGGGCGAGGCGGGCGTGTCGCTGGCGGTTCTGCCGGCCACCGACCTGTTCAACGCCGGCCGGCACATGGCGCACAGCGTGATCCGTGGCGTGACCGATGCCAACACGTTGATCGAACAGGGCGCCAACTGCACGCTCTCCACCAACAACGTGTTGAACCCGTTCACGCCGCTGGGCGACTGTTCGCTTACCCGCATCGTGAACCTGTATGCGAACGTGGTGCAGCGCCATGGTCCGAAGGACCTGGCGACCTGCTTCGAGATGATCACCGATCGTGCGGCGCGGGCGTTGCGCCTTCCGCGCTATGGCATCGCCGTCGGCAACGATGCCGACCTGGTGGTCTGGGGCGAGGATACGCCGGGCGACGTGATCGCGAAGGCGGCGCTGCCGCTGGCCGGCTTCAAGCGCGGGCGCCGCTTGTTCCAGCGCGAACTGCCCGTGCTCCAGCGCTCCTGAGCGCACCCGCTTCCTTCTTGGAATCCATCAGCAACGACATCCAGGGAATGACATGGCTCGACACCTGAAGATCGCGGCGGCCCAGCTCGGCCCGCTCCACCTGGTCGATACGCGCGTCACTGCCACCGCGCGGCTGGTCAAGCTGCTGCGCGATGCGCACGCGATGGGCGCGCGCTATGTCGTGTTCCCGGAACTTGCGTTCACCACCTTCTTTCCGCGTTACTGGTTCGAGGACCAGGACGAGGTCGACCGCCGGTTCTACGAGTTCACGATGCCCTCGCCGGAGACCCAGCCGCTGTTCGACGAGGCGAAGAAGCTCGGCATCGGCTTCTACCTCGGCTACGCCGAGCGCATCGTCGAGGATGGCGTCGTGCATCGCTACAACACCGCGATCCTGGTCGGCCCGGACGGGCGCATCGCCGGCAAGTACCGCAAGATCCACCTGCCCGGCCATGCCGAGCACAAGCCCGAAGCGGCGTTCCAGCACCTGGAGAAGAAGTATTTCGAGGTCGGCAACCTGGGTTTTCGCGTCTGGAAGTTCATGGACATGATCGCCGGCATGCTGATCTGCAACGACCGGCGCTGGCCCGAGGCATTCCGCGTGCTCGCGCTGCAGGGCGCGGAGATCGTTTCGCTCGGCTTCAACACGCCGAGCGAGAACCTTCACTACCCTGAGCCGCCGGCGCTGCGCGTGCACCACCACCTGATCATGGCGCAGTCGATGGCATTCCAGAACGCCACCTGGCTGGTCGAGACCGCCAAGTGCGGTTTCGAGGACGGCAACCGCATGTTCGGCCATTCGCTGATCGTCGCCCCGACCGGCGAGATCGTCGCCAAGTCGGTGAGCGAGGAGGACGAGGTGGTCTGTTTCAACGCCGACATCGACCTTGCCAACGACCTGAAGAAGACGATGTTCAACTTCGCCGCGCACCGGCGGCCGGAGCACTACCGGCTGATCGTCGAGCGGGTGGGGGCGGAGGTGACGCCGGCGCAGGGGCCGTGAGCGGGGGGCGTCCCCGCCGCCGCCCTCAATCCACCTTCACGAACAGCTCCTCCACCGACGGCGCCTTCTTCAGCATGTCCTGCTGCACCATGAACTTCATCATGGTCTCGAAGGTCGACCGGTTCGCTTCGACGCCGTAGCTCCACTGGTCGTCGCCGAACACGCGTTCCATCTCGTCGATCTCGTCCGGCAGCCAGGGGATCATGTAGCGCAGCGCCGAGTAGTTGCGCATCCGGACCAGCGCCGCGCGCTTCGACTTCTCGAACGCGTCGTACAGGCTCTTCGCGATGGACGGGTTCTTCTCGTACACCTCGCGCTTGATCGCGATCAGGTGCATCACCGGGAAGATACCGGTCTTCCTGTAATAATCGCGCTCGACTTCGCGGAAGTTCGGGAAGATGCGCTGAACGTCCGGGTTGGTCTTGCGCGAGTCGGGCAGATGGGTGCCGATGGTGGCGTCGAGCTCGCCGGCGTCGATCAGCTGGCTCAGCGACTTCCCTGTCTGGTTGACGGTGATGTCCCAGCCGGGCGGGTGGATGGTCGGCACGCCGTGCATGCCAGGGGTGTTGATCGAGCCTTCGAGCCACTTGATCGACTTCAGGTCGACGCCGTAGTCGTTCTGCAGGTGGCCGCGGATCCAGACCGCAGCGGTCATCGTGTGGCGCATCACGCCGACACGCTTGCCTTCGAGGTCCTTCGGCGTCCTGATGCCGGACTTCGCGTTGATCACGATGTTGCCGTGGCGGAACATCTTCGACGGGAAGACCGGCAGCGCGACGAAGGGGTTGGTGCCGTCCACGTAGCGTGTGATGAAATCGGACGACGACATCTCGCAGACGTCGAACGACTTTTCGGCCATGGCGTGGTCGAACAGCTTGCGCGGGAAGTCCTCGACGCGGAAGGTGAGTTCGATGCCCTCGGCCTTCACTTCGCCGGTGTACAGCGCCTGCATCCGGTCGTACAGCGCGCAGGCGAGGGTGATCGGGATGCCGCCCTTGTTGGGGTGCGTGACCTGCGGGTTGGGGGCTTCGCTCATGCGGCGGACTCCTGGTTGTCTGTGAGGCGAGGTTGCGGCAGGTTGGGTCTGGATGCGGGTCTGGGTACGGGCCTGAGTACTGGTCAGGCGGCGGCGCGCTGCCGGGCTGCGTCGATCATGTGCCACAGCTTCGACGGCGACAGCGGCAGCTCGCGCGGGCTCACGCCCAGCGTGGACAGGGCCGCCGACACCGCGTTCGCGACGACCCCTGCGACCGGGATGATGCCGCCTTCGCCAGCGCCCTTGGCGCCGAGCGGGTTGTGCGGCGACGGATGGTTCTCCAGCGCGAACGCGCGGATGCACGGGAACGAGTCGGCCACCGGCATCAGGTAGTCGGCGAGCGAGCCGGTGAGGAGCTGGCCCTGGTCGTCGTAGACCAGATGCTCGAGGAACACGCCGCCGAGCCCCTGCACCACCGCGCCCATGGCCTGGCCATGCAGCGTGTTCGGGTTGATGATGCGGCCGACGTCCTCGACCGCGACATAGTCGACCAGTTCCACATGGCCGGTGCGCGCATCGACCGACACGTGAGCTGCATGGGCGCCGTAGCTGTAGGTGCGCTTCGAGCTGGCGAAGCTGCCTTCGGCGGACAGGCCGCCGTGCTTCGCGCGGGCCTGTGCCAGTTCGGCGAGCGACAGCGCGCGGCCGTCGCGGGCGACGATACGGTCGCCACCGATCAGCGCGACATCGTCGACCGTGCAGTCGAGTTCTTCTGCAGCGGCCGCGAGGATTCTCTCGCGCAGCAGCTTCGCCACCGTGACGATCGCCGATCCGCCCATCACCGAGCTGCGCGAGCTGTAGCTGCCGAAGCCTTCCTTCACGCCGGTGGTGGAGCCATGGTGGATGGCGCTGATCGCCGACATCGGGCGTTCCAGCGCATCGGCGGCGATCTGGGTGAGCACGGTCGCAAGGCCCTGGCCATTCGCGGACGAGCCGGTGTATACGGCGACGCGGCCGTCATCCTCCAGCACCAGCCGCGCACCTTCGCGCGGGCCGGAGGCGCCGCCCTCGACATAGCAGCCGACCGCGATGCCGTGATGGCGTCCGTCGACCAGCTTGCCGTTGAGGGCCGACTTGCCGGCCCAGTCGAACTCCGCGAGGCAGCGGTCCAGGGTCTCGTGGTAGTCGCCGCTGTCGGTGAAGCTGTCCGCGTTGTACGGCTGCAGCGTGGCGAACTTCCACGGAGCTTCGATCTCCGCGCGCGTGAGCAGGTTGCGCCGGCGGAATTCGATGCGGTCGATGCCGAGATCGTCGGCGACGATGTCGAACATGCGCTCGCGGAAGAAATCGGTCTCGCAGCGACCAGGGCCGCGGTAGGTGCCGACCGGGGTCTTGTTGGTGAGCTGGATCGACAGGCGCATGTCGACGTCCGGGATGCGGTACGGGCCGGTCGACAGCTGCACCACGTTGCGCGAGGGCGCGATCGCATTGGTTCGGATGTAGGCGCCGACGTCGGTGGCCACCTTGCCGCGCAGGCCGAGCAGGCGGCCGTCGCGCGTGCAGGCCAGTTCGAGCTCGCAGTCGACGTCGCGTGCATGGTTGCAGGCGAGCAGGTGTTCGCGCCGGTCCTCGATCCACTTCACCGGCTTGCCGAGGCGCGTCGCGGCGAACGGCACCAGGAAGTCTTCCGGGTAGAACTCGCCGCGGGTACCGAAAGAGCCGCCGGTGTCGCCCTCGAGCATGTCGATCTCGGATTCGGGCAGTGACAGCAGAGAAGCGAGGATGCGCCTGTTGGCGAATGGCACCTTGCTCGCGCCATGCACCACCAGACGGCCGGTGGATGGATCCTGGTGTGCGAGCACGCCACGCGTCTCCATCGGCAAGGCTGCGTGCCGGTGCACCTTGAAGTGTTCGCGCCTGACGTAGGGCGCATTCGCGAAGGCGGCATCGATGTCGCCGCGTTCGGCCCATACGCGTGCGGCGAGGTTGCTGCCTGAATCGTCGAACAGCAGGGTGTCGTCCTTCGCCATCAGGGTGCCATCGACCACGGCCGGCAGCGATTCGATGTCGAAGGACATCGCCTCCAGCGCGTCCTCGGCCAGTGCCGCAGTGTCCGCGACGATGATCGCCAGCGGTTCACCTACATAGCGCACCCGGTCGTACGCAACCACCGGCTGCTGGAACGGGTCGAACACCGGCAGGTGATCAAGGCGCATCGGGATCAGCGGTAGCGTGCCGAGCACCGTGATCACATCCTGTGCCGTGAACACCGCGCGCACGCCCGGCATCGCGCGCGCAGCCGAGCCGTCGACGCCGAGCACCCGTCCATGCGCGACGGAGCTGCGCAGGATCACCGCGTGCAGCGCCTCGGGCAGGCGGACGTCGTCCACGAACGCGCCCTGGCCCCGCAGCAGGCGCTCATCCTCCACGCGCTCCACTCCCTGGCCAACCGCCAGGCCCCGTTCGGAATTCGGGAGGATCAGCGGTTTCGGATCGTTCATCGATGTCAGGTTGAGCAATGTCAGGGCGGATGCCGGAACTGAATATACCGCGCGCCGATGATCCGGGTCAGACCCTGGGGTCAGACCCCGGGGTCTGACCCCAGGGTCTGACCCCAGGGTCTGACTCGGGTCTTGGTCAGAGGATGACGGCGGTGTGGTATCCGGTGAGTTCGAGATAGCCGCGGCCGATGGGGCGGCCCTGCTGGCGGGCCGTGACGGCCCCCTCCCAGTAGACGATGCCGGTGCTGGAGCGGGCGTCGAGTTCCTGGTCGTCGAACATCGCGTCCAGGTCGAGGATCAGGGCATCGGGGCTGCCAGCGCCGACGGTGACGCGCATGCCGACCGGCCAGGTAGCGCCGGTGCGCGCCGAGCGCCAGGTGCGTTGCGGCTCGAACACGACCGAACGCGGGCCGAAGGTACGCAGTCGCGGCGCCGTGCCGTCCGCGCGGCTGCGCCAGGTGCCGCTCGCGTACACGGTCCTGCCGCTTCGATCGCGGATACGGAATGCCATCAGTGCGCCGCCGTCGTCCAGGTTGATGCCGATCCAGTCCCAGCCGGTCGCGCCATCGGCCAGGATCTCGCTCGACCACTCGTGGTCGAGCCACGCCCCTCCGGTCACTTCCAGCGCGGTCGAATCGTGCACGACGCGCCCGGACACAGCGAGGTGGGGCTGGGTGTAGTAGTAGCTCGCCTGACGCTCCAGCGGACCCTTCTGGCTGAAGCCGGCCTCGCCATGCAGCAGCAGCGGCTGAGTGCTGTCGAGCTGCAGTTCGAAGCCGAGCCGGTTGCCCGGGATCGACGCGATGTAGCGGCTGGCGCCCGCGCCTGCGGGGCGGCGCGAGAAGCGCCAGTCGTCGATCCACACGTCGGTATCCGTGCTGCTGCTGCCTGCGAGGGCGAAGCCGGCGCGCGCGGTGCGCTGGTCATGCACGAGCGAGCGCTGCCGTTCGTCCGACAGGCCGATGTGCGCCAGCACCAGTTCGCGCGCCGCGAAGCGGCTCGGGTTGCGGGTGTCGACCTGCGGCCGTGACCGGAAGAAGGTTATCTGGAAGCCGAGCGGTGGAGCCTTCGCATGGACCGCGCCCTGCACCTGCAGCCATCCGGTGGCGTACCACCACTCGGTGCGGTACTCGGGATGCGCGCCGAAGTCGCGCGGGAAGACCAGTGGCACGCCGCGACGCACGGTGGGATAGCGCACCTGCCCCGGCGCGTCGTCGGGTGGCCGTGCCATGTATTGTCCCGCCGCAGGCAGCGAGGGCAGCGCAGCCAGTGCCGCCAGCATGCGCCGGCGCGCGCCGAAACCGTTCATCGCGCAACCTCGTTCGCCGGCGTTCTTCCTGCGGATCGTCGCATCTTCGTCGCCTGCGTCCTCACCAGTCATCCCTCACCGCCCGCACCGCCGCCACCGACAGCGCACCGCGTGCGCTCGCCACCGCGGTGATGGAAGCCGCGAGCACCAGTGCGGCCGCAAGCACCGCAAGGAACCCTGCAGGCAGGTGGAGCGGCATCGTCCAGTTGAACGACTGCGGGTTGATCACGTCGATCAGCACCAGGCTGATCGCCAGACCGAGCAGGCCGCCGATCAGTGCCCCGAGCGCGGCGAACAGCGCCCCCTCGGCTGCCAGCTGCAGTGCGATCTCGCGCCGGGTCATGCCAAGGCAGCGCTGGACGCCGAACTCGCGCCCACGCGCCAGCGCCTCTGCGCTGAAGGTCGAGGCGACGCCGAACAGGCCGATCACCACCGCGACCGCCTCCAGCAGGTAGGTGATGGCAAAGCTGCGGTCGAAGATGCGCAGGCTGTAGGCGCGGATCGCACCTGGCTCGGCCAGTTCGAAGCGCTCGAAGTCGGGCAGGGCAGCGGCCAGGCCAGCGGTGACAGCGGCTGCCGTCGCACCCGGCGCGAGCCAGATCGCCGCATCGGTCGGTCGTGCGCCGGGCGCGAACCGGCGGTAGTCTTCGGTGTCGACGGTGATCGCGCCGAACTGGCGGGAATAGTCGCGCCACACGGCCGCGACGAAACACTCGACGGCTTGGCCGCCGAGCGCCAGGGTGACCGTCTGTCCGGGCTGCAGACCGTAGATGCGCGCAGCCGGTTCCGACACGTAGACCGCGATCCGGCCCGGTGGTGCCGGTACTGCGCGCCCGATCAGCGGCAGCCGCGCGCCCGGGTCGGACGCATCGATCGGGCGCACGATCAGCGCCACCGCCGGGCGCAGCGGGTCGAGCGTGAGCGACCCGGTGCCCAGCGCCTCGATCGTGGCCACGCCGGGCACCGCCCGCATCAGTGCGAGGTCCTGCGGCGACAGGTAGCCGGTGTCTCCGTCGCGCGCGCTGCGCAGGTACAGGTCCGCCGGCAGTACCGACACCAGCCACTGGTCCACCGAACTGCGGAAACTGGACACCATGATCGCCATTGCCACCATCACCGCGAACGAAGCGACCACGCTGGCCAGCGCGAGCGTGGTCATGCCGGTCGCCGCACGAGCGCGGCTGGCTGCGAGCTGAAGCCAGGCCGGTGCATCGGTGCGACCCAGGACCACCTCGACCGCATGGAACACACGGCGCCCGATCGACGGCGTGAGCAGCATGCCGGCTACCAGCAGCAGCGCGATCGAGACATACCCGGCGAGTGGCAGTGCCGACCACGCCGGGAGCACCACCAGCACGCCTGCCACGCCGACCAGCAGCAGGCCGGGCAGTATCCCGGCACGCGACCGGCGCGAAGGCAGGGCCTGCGGGAAGGCGCGCAGGCCACCGGCGATCGGCTCACGCCGGGCGGCGAGGATCGGTGCGGCACTGCCGGCCAGTGTGGCCGCGATGCCAAGTGCGAAGAACAGCGCGACGCCGAACGGTTCCAGCACGAAGCGCGGCTCGATGCCTGGGAAGTACCCGCCACCGAGGTCGGCACCGAAGCGCGCGATCGCGATCGCTGCCACGCCGATGCCAAGGGCGACGCCGACTGCCGCACCGATCGCGCCGACCACCAACGACTCGAGCAACAGCATCCGCGTGATGCGGCCGCGGCTGGCCCCCAGCGCGCGCAGCAGTGCGATCTGCGGGCGCCGGCGCACGATGGAGAGCGCCTGGGTCGAGAACACCAGGAATGCGCCAGTGAACAGTGCCACCAGCGCGAGCACGTTCAGGTTCACCCGGTAGGCGCGCGACAGGTTCGAGGTGCGCCTGCCCGCATCGGCAGGCGTGGCGATGTCCACGCCCGCCGGCAGCACCGCCGACAGCGATTGCCGCGCGCGCGCCTCGTCCGTTCCCTGGCGCAGCTTGATGTCGATGCGGTTCAGCACGCCGAGTCGGTCGAATTGCCATTGTGCAGCGCCGATATCCATCACGGCGACGCGTTGTCCGCGCGGCGCACCGGGCAGCGTGCCGGCGATGCGCAGCGGCTTGAGCGCGGCCCCGACCCGAACCTGCAGTACGTCTCCCGGCGCCACGCCGAGCCACTCGAGCGCTGCCGGCGACAGGAAGATGGTGTCGGCAGCGAACAGGGCGCTCGTCGACCGGCGGTCGCGGCCGGTGCTGCCATCGTCGCCAGCGCGCGCGACCTCCGGTACCAGTCCGGCATTCAGCGTCGCCACCCTGAGCACGTCGATGCCGACCACCCGCAGCGCGACGGCCGCGCCTGCCCGGCTTCCTTCGACGCGCGCATTCACTTCGACTACCGGCGAGGCCGCAGCGACCTCGGGCAGCCGTGCGACCAGCGCATAGGCGGCCTCGTCGAAGCCGTCGCGCGTGCCGCGCAGTTCGAGGTCAGTGTCGCCGAGCAGGAACTGCACCGCGCCGCTGAACTCGTCGAGGGCGGTGCGGTTGATCAGGTAGACCGCGAGCCCCATGCCGACACCGATCGCGATCGCAAGCACGACCGCGAGCGTGCGTCCCACGGACGCGCGGGCGCAACCCGTCATCCAGGCGGTGAGGGGGGGCAGGCCGGCGATCCAGCCGCGCCGGGTCATGCCGGGCCGGCCTCGAAATCCGGTGCAACGCCATGGGCGGTCAGCCGCTGCACCCGATCGGCGCTGCCCGCAGCGCGCATCGAATGGGTGACCAGCACGCAGGCGGCGTCATGTGCCTTCACCTGGGTGCGCAACAGCGCGAGCACGCCGTCGGCGGCAGCGCTGTCGAGGTTGCCGGTCGGTTCATCGGCGAGCACCAGTGCCGGCCGGTGCACCAGTGCACGTGCGACCGCGACTCGCTGCGCTTCGCCGCCGGACAGCTGCTGCACTGGATCGTCCGCCCGTCCGCCCAGGCCGACCGCCTCCAGCATCGCCAGCGCGCGCGGGTGCGCCTCGGCGCGGGGCACCTCCAGCAGTTGCAGCGGCAGCGCGACGTTCTGCAGCAGCGTCAGCTGTGGCAGCAGGTGGAAGGCCTGGAACACGAAGCCGATGCGCCGGCGCCGCAGCCACGCGAGCGCATCGTCGCCAAGCGTGGCCAGGTCGATGCCGTCGAGCCGTACCCGGCCGCTGTCCGCCCGGTCGAGCCCGGCCATCACGTTGAGCAGCGTCGACTTGCCGGTGCCGGATTCGCCGACCAGCGCGATCGATTCGCCAGCGTGCACTGCGAACGACAGGCCTTCGAACAGCGTCCTCGGCCGCTCCGTGCCCACGCGCTTGCCGACATCGATCAGTTCGAGCAGTGCGGTCACGCGGGTTCCGGGCAGGACAGGGTTCTGAAGGAGCGCAAGCGTAGCAGAGCGGTCCGGAGGCGCCGGCCTGCCGGCGCATGTCCGGCTGCGTCCACGACGATCGCGTCGATCTGGCGCGACCCACCGCTTCCGGCGGGTTAGCATACCGGCCTCTGTCTCTACTGCCGCTCCCCGCCGCCCGCCGATGCCCGCCGCACGCCGCTTCGTGTCGATCAACTTCCTGCTTGCGATCGCGGTCGTGCTGCTGTTCTTCGGCTGGTTGATCGCATCGGGCCTTTCCGAGACAGACCCGAACGTGTTGCGTTCGAATCGCGTGCCGATGGGTGCGGCGTTCCTGTCGCTGGTGGAACTCGCGCTGCTCGTGCTCTACCTGCGGCGCGGCGACCTGCTCGGGCTGGTGCGGGTGTTTGCCGCCATCCTCGGCGTGATCGGACTGATCCAGACCGTGGTGATCCCGCTGCTCAACCAGTTGCTGTACGGCTCCGCGTTCCCGACCCTGGCGCACATGCTGCTCTGGTATGTCTACGGATCGCACCTGTTGTTCGCGCTGCTGGGCATGCCGATGACACGCCAGCGCGCGCCGGTTTCCGCAGGACAGCCGTCGTGAGCGTCGCGTGCCGATCGGCGCGTGCAGTTGTGCTGGCCTGCGCGATGTCCTGGCTGTCCGGTCCGCTGCTGGCGCAGCAGCCGGCCGCGGTCGCCCAGTCGCAGGAGGCCATCGCGCTGATCGAAGGCATCGGCGGCATCGAATGGAAATGGAGCCCGCGCGAGACGCAGGCGACGATCCGAAACAAGGCCGGCGTGCAGCCGACGGTACTCTGGATCGGCCGTATCGTCGACGTGCGCCTCGGACGCTCGGTCACCGGCGGCGAGGACGGTGTGCTGGAGTTCCTCGCCGCCTACCAGCCGCTGGTCAATCCTTCTCCGGCGGCGCTGGCCGCGCCGATCCGGCTGCGCCCCGAGACCGGGGACCACTTCGTGGTATCGCTGCGTTCGCCGCCGGTGACCGAGGACATGGTGAAGAACCTGCGCCAGTCGATGCTCGACCGCACTCACTATGCGGTGGTGCTCGGCGAACCGAAGTTCATCGCCGCCTATGGTCGGCAGGCGGCAATCTTCCTGCAGACGCGCCGGGCCTTGGTCACCCAGGCCCTGAAGGTCGAGGTGGTCCGTGAGTGAGCGATGGACCTGACCGTACGCATCCAGTGGCAGCCGTTCGCAGACCTGCGCGCGAAGCTGCCGCCCTGTGCCGGGATCTACTTCATCGGCGCGCCGTTCCGCATCGGCTATCCGCGCGCTGCCTCGCGCATCCTGGCGGCCAACGTGGCCGGCGACCTGCGTGCCGACCTGCGTGCCCTGTTCAAGCATCCCGAGCGCAGCAACGATCTGCTCGCCGCGGTGCTCGCCGACGCCGCGCCGCCGGTCGTCTCGCTGCTCGCGCTGCCTACGCTGTCGGCGCCGGCCGTGGACGCGGTGGGCGTCGCGGTGCTGTCGCGCTTCGTCGAGCGCAACGGCTTGCTGCCCTTTGCCAATAGCAGCGGCGGCATCACCAGCGCCGGCGACAACTGGGAGGGCGTGCTGGAGTTGATCGAGCCGGCGGACTCGAAGCTGCCACGGCTGGACACCGACGCGATCGCCGCGCGCTACCGGCTAGACTGGAAGGAAGACGCGCTGCCGCCACTCGGGCTGGCGTTCACCATTCGCGAGAGCGACGAAGCCACCGGCGACGTCGAAGTCAGCCGCGAGGACAGCGGCCTGGCCTGGCGCTCGGTGACATTCAGCCGGCGCAACGGCTGACGGCGCGGGTCGGCAGCTCAGGCGCCGCCGGACGAGGCGGCACGGAAGCCCTCGACGAGTGGATGCAGTTGCACGGGATCGCGCTCGGCGTCCAGTGCGAGCAGGAACGTTTCGCGGAACTCGCGCACCCGGAACGGGTTCGGATCGCCGCGCAACCGGTGTGCCGCCGGCATCAGCCGCGACCGGATCTTCGCGCGATTCAGCGCACCGTGCTCGAGCCCGGCCTGCCGGTCGAGCCGGTCGCGCAGGGTGACCGCGAACTCCAGCAGCGTGCGCCCGGCGCGCAGTTCGCGCTCGGCATAGTGGGCCAGGGCCGCGTCCAGCAGGTGGTCGTGCAGGGGGAGTACGAGCGCGTCCGGAATGGTCAGCGCATGCCGGGCAAGGGCTTCTCCCTGGCCGCGCCGGCTGCGCGCGGCGGCCAGCATCAGCCAGCCGAAGCCGCCGGCCAGGCCCGCCAGCAGCAGGGTGGTGGTGAAGGTGTCCATCGGGGGCGAGGATCGCATGGCCGGGCGCATCGGTGAATCGCGCCTGCGGGTGTCCGCGCGACCGCTGCGCTGCGCCGGGCGGTCGCGGCCGATCCGGTACAGTCCGCAGCATGGATACCCTGCCAGGACGCGATCGATGACGCCGGATGCCGATGCGCTGCGTTGCGACGTATTCTGCCGCGTGGTCGACAACTATGGCGATGCTGCGGTGTGCTGGCGCCTGGCGCGGTCGCTGGCGGGCGAGCAGGGATTTCGTGTGCGGCTCTGGATCGACCGGATGGAGGTGCTCGCGGCGCTGCAACCAGCCCTCGATCCGAGGCTCGACGTCCAGCGGCTGGATGCGGTCCAGGTGCACCGCTCGCCGCCGTCGGCCGAGGAAGCCGACCTGCCGGACATCGCGATCGATGCGTTCGGGGGCGGGCTGCCGGACGGCTATGCCTCGGCGCTCGCTGCGCGCCGGCCGCGCGCATTGTGGATCGTGCTGGAATATCTGACCGCGGAGCGCTGGGCCGCCGACGTGCACCGGCTGGCCTCTCCGCATCCTGCCCTCGACATCCGCCGCCGGTTCTTCTGCCCGGGCTTCGACCCGGGCACTGGCGGGCTGCTGCGCGAGCAGGGGTTGCTGGAGGCGCGGGCCGCTTTTGAAGCCGATGGGTACGAGCAGGCCCGGTTCCGGCAGCGGCTCGGATTGCCGCGCCTCGACGGCCAGGCGGCGCTGGTGTCGCTGTTCGGCTACGCGAACCCGGGCCTGCACGACCTGCTCGCAGCGATGGCTGCCGGACCACGGCCGGTGGTACTCGCGGTGGCGCCGGGTCCGCTCGCGGACGGCGTGGCCGAGTGGTTTGCCACCGGCGGCGTGCGTTCCACCGCCGGCGCCGCGTCGGCCGGCATGCTGCAGGTACGTACGCTTCCGTTCCTGTCCCAGCCCGACTACGACCGGCTGCTCTGGTCGGCCGATCTCAACTTCGTGCGCGGGGAGGACTCGCTGGTGCGAGGGCTGTGGGCGGCGCAGCCGCTTTGCTGGCAACTGTATCCGCAGCAGGACGATGCGCAATGCCCGAAACTGCAGGCCTTCATCGATGTCTGTGACCGACTGTACGGGTCGGTGGCCACGAACGACGTCGGGGAGCGCGCCGCCGCCGTGGCGCTGGCAGCGCTGCAGCACGCCTGGAACGGCTGCCGCGTCGCGCCGGCGGCGCGCGGCCAGCGGGTCGCGGCCGCCTGGCCGGCGGTGCTGGCGGGGCTGCCGGCACTGCATCGGCGCGCCAGCGCGCTGGCGACGTCTCTCGGCGGGCAGCCTGACCTCGCTGCCAGACTGGCAGGTTTCTGCCGGGAGCAGCTAAAATAGAGGGCTTTTCGGAATTGGTGCGGCCAGGCCGGTCGAACGAGTCCGGGCAGTCCAACCCTCAGTCCAACGCGCAGTCCAGCGCGCAGTTCAACGATCCAGTGGTGCACAAATGAAAACCGCACAGGAAATCCGCCCGGGCAACGTCATCATGGTCGGCAAGGACCCGATGGTCGTCCAGAAGGCCGAGTTCAGCAAGTCGGGCCGCAACGCCTCGGTCGTGAAGATGAAGCTCAAGAACCTGCTCTCCGGCACCGCCGCAGAGTCGGTGTACCGTGCCGACGAGAAGTTCGACATGGTCTCGCTCGAGCGCAAGGAGGTGACCTTTTCCTACTTCGCCGATCCGTCTTACGTGTTCATGGATGCCGAGTTCAACCAGTTCGACATCGATGGCGACAACATGGGCGATGCATTGAACTATCTCGAGGAAGGCATGCCTGCCGAAGTGGTGATCTACAACGATCGCCCGATCTCCGTCGAGATCCCGCAGACGCTGGTGCGCGAGATCATGTACACGGAACCGGCGGTACGTGGCGATACCTCGGGCAAGGTGCTCAAGCCCGCGAAGCTGAAGAGCGGCTTCGAGATCCCGGTGCCGTTGTTCTGCGATACCGGCGACAAGATCGAGATCGATACCCGCACGAACGAGTACCGCAACCGCGTCAAGGGTTGAACGCGAGGCTGAACCCGGGGTCCGGCCTCAGGGTGGAATCCTGCGGTCGAGCCAAGGGTTCGGCGGCGGAGCCGGTGCCGTTTCCGCAGTTGCAGGAGAAACGATGAAGGCTGCGATTTTCGAGTATGCGCGGGCGGACAGCATTGCGCAGGCCTGCAGCCTGCTCGCCGAGCATGGGGCGGATGCCAAGCTGCTGGCCGGCGGCCAGAGCCTGGTGCCGATGATGGCGATGCGGCTTGCGCGTCCGGCCTGGTTGATCAATGTCAACGAGATCGCCGAACTGAAGGGTAGCCGGGGCGACGGTGCTGCCTGGGCGACCGGCGCAGGCCTGCGCCAAGTGGACGTGGAGCGCGACGGCGAACTCGCACGCGCGGTGCCACTGATCCGCCAGGGGCTTTACTGGGTCGGCCATGTGCAGACGAAGAACCGCGGCACGATCGGCGGCAGCCTCGTGCACGCCGATCCCTCGGCTGAACTTCCGCTGATCGCCCGGACGCTCGGTGCATCCTTTCTGTTGCGCCGGTCCGGCAGCGAGCGAACGGTGCCGGCTGACGAGTTCTTCCAGGCGCCGATGATGACCGCGACCGAGCCGGATGAATGCCTGGTCGAAGTGCACTGGCCGGTCTGGCAGGGCGAGCGGGTCGGCAGCGCGTTCGACGAGGTGAGCATCCGCCACGGTGACTTCGCGATCGTCGCCGCCTGCGCGCAGGTCGAGATCGATTCCGCAGGGCGCTGCGTGCGCGCGGCACTGGGTATCGGCGGCGCCGCGTCAGTCCCGGTATCGGCCGAGGCGATCGCCCGGTCGCTGCATGGCACGCAGCTCGAGGACGCGACGATCGACGCCGCGGTCGAATCGATCGGTCAGTACCTCGATCCAGGTTCCGACGTCCACGCGACGGCCGAATACCGGGTCCACCTCGCGCGGGTGCTCGCCGCGCGCGTGCTGCGGCAGGCACGCACGAACGCCGCCAGCCTCGCAAGGGGCACGCGCGCCTGACGCGCAGCCTCCGCGCGGGCCGGCGACGGTCCCGTTACAGGTTCCCGTTTCACTCCCGGCCGCGGCGCAGCCACCCGCGGCCCATCAGGCAGGGCACACCATGAACGAACCCACCAGCAGCGTCTGCATCAGCGTCAACGGCGTAGCGCACCGGTGCGAAATTCCCACGCGGCTGTCACTGGTCGACTTCCTGCGCGAGACGCTACGGCTCACCGGTACCCATGTCGGGTGTGAGCACGGCATCTGCGGCGCCTGCTCGGTGATCCTGGACGGAGACCCGGTGCGCTCCTGCCTGATGTTCGCGGTGCAGGCCGACGGCCATTCGATCACTACCGTCGAAGGCCTGGCCAATTCCGACGGTTCGATGAGCGTGCTGCAGGACAGCTTCTGCGAGACGCACGGCCTGCAGTGCGGCTACTGCACGCCCGGCATGCTGGTGGCTACCCATTCGTTGCTGAAGACGAATCCGAACCCTTCCGCCGGCGATATCCGCGACGCGATCAGCGGCAACCTGTGCCGCTGCACCGGCTACCAGCAGATCGTCGACGCCGTGCAACTCGCCGCGCGGCGGGTCGCGGCGGGCAACGGCAACCGATAGGACACCGAACCATGGCTGAGAAGACTTCGCCGTACGGCTTTCGCTACATCGGTGCCAGGCGGCGCACCAAGGAAGACCCGCGCTTCGTCACCGGGCGCGGCCGCTATGCGGCCGACATCCAGTTGCCCGGCATGCTGCATGTGGCGATCGTCGCCAGTCCGTATCCGTCCGCGCGCATCAGGTCGATCGCAACCGCCGAAGCGCTGGCACTGCCCGGCGTGCGCTATGTGCTGACCGGTGCCGAGCTGTGCGCGGCGGTCGATGCGCTGTATGTCGGCGTCGATGCGCCGAAGGTCAAGCGCTACCCGCTGGCCGACGGGCTGGTGCGTTATGCCGGGGAGTGGGTGGTGGCAGTGGTGGCCGAGACGCGCGCGATCGCCGAGGACGCGGTGGAGCTGGTCGAGGTCGACTACGAGCCACTGCCGCACCTGGTCGATCCTGAGGATGCGGCCAGGCCGGGCGCAGTGCTGGTGCATCCGGAACACGGCACCAACGTGCTCTATCACCGCAAGTTCGTCTGGGGGGCGGTCGACGAGGCGTTCGAGAACGCCGACCACCGACTCGCGTTCCGCGCCCGGTGGGGGCGCAGCGCGACGGTACCGATCGAGACCTTCGTCGCGGTGGCGCAATGGGACGCCGGCAACGAGATCCTCGACATCTGGGCCTCGATCCAGATGCCGAAGTTCCCCGACCAGCTCGCGCGCGCGCTGCGCCTGCCGGGCAATTCGGTACGCGTGCACTTCGACGTCGATGTCGGCGGCAGCTACGGCGTGAAGCGCGGCATCAAGCACACGCTGCTGGTGTCCTACCTGGCGATGAAGCTGCGTGCGCCGGTGCGTTTCCTGGAAGACCGCCTCGAGAACATGCGCGGCGGCGACATGCACGGCCCGGACCGTATCTTCGACATGCAGGTCGCGTTCGACGCCGACGGCACGATCCGTGCCTGGAAGATAAAGGCCCTGGACGATGTCGGCGCCTATGCCGGCCGCTCGCCGCTGCAGCTGGGCAAGCCGGTCAGTGCGATCTGCGGTCCGTACCGCATCCCGGCGGTCGAATACGAACCCACGTCGGTGATGACGCACAAGACGCCGCAGGAGGCGGTGCGCGGCTTCGGCCAGGCACCGACCAACTTCGCGATGGAATGCACGATCGACCGGGTCGCTCGCCACCTCGGCATGGACCGCCTCGAGCTGCGCCGGAAGAACCTGATCCGCAAGGAAGAGTTCCCTTACCGCATCCCGAGCGGAACCACCTACGACTCGGGCGACTACCACACGGTGCTCGACAAGGCCCTGAAGGCGGCCGACTACGAGGGCCTGGTGCGGCGCCGGGACGAAGCGCGCCGGGCAGGGCGGCTGGCCGGCATCGGCGTGTCGACCTGCCTCGAGCCCTCGGGCGGCAACTCGTCGTTCGAGCCGCTGTTCAACCCGAAGAACGAGACCACCACCTGGATGGATTCGTGCCTGGTACGCGTCGATCTCAACGGTGCGATCACCGGCGTGTTCGGCACCTCGAGTTCCGGACAGGGGCACCAGACGTTGGTGTCGACGGTCGTCGGCGAGGTGCTCGAGCGCGATCCCTCCGGCATCCGCGTGATCGCGGCCGATTCGCTCAACGCACTGCCGTCGAACAGCCCGGTGGGCAGCCGGATGGCGATCATGCTCGGCGGCGCCGCCGCGGGCGCAGCGCGCAAGATCCGCGACACGCTGGTGCGGATCGGAGCGCACAACCTGGGGCTCGCCGAGTCCGCGGTGACCTATCGCGATGGCGACGTGTTCGACACGCTGCATCCCGAGAAGCGCATGACCTGGGACCAGCTGGTCGAGGTCGCGCACCGCAAGTTCCACAAGATGCCGCCGGACCTCGAGCCGGGCCTGCAGGCCAAGTTCGTGTGGGAGGTCCCCACCGGCGGCACGCTGCCGACCGAGGACGGGCAGGTGCAGATGTATCCGTGCTATTCGTTCGAGACGCACGTGGTCTATGTCGAGATCGATCCCGATACAGGCAAGCCCGTGCTGCAGCGCTACGTGGTCGGCCACGACTGCGGCGTGATGATCAACCCGGACATCGTGCACGGCATGACCTACGGCGGCGTCGCGCACGGGGTGGGGGCGGCGCTGTACGAGAAGTTCGCGTTCTCCGGAGAAGGTCAGCTGCTGTCGGGCACCTTCATGGATTACCTGATCCCGAGTGCGCTCGAGGTGCCCGAGATCAGCATCGTCGATCACTGCACGCCATCGCCGTTGACCACCTTCGGCCAGAAGGGTTCCGGCGAGGCCGGCTATCTCGGCGGGCCGGCTGCGATTGCCTGCGCGATCAACGATGCGCTCGACCCGATCGGCACGGCCATCGCCGAGACGCCGATGTCCCACCTCGCGCTGTGGGGCCTGATCCGGGCTGCACGCGCGAAGCCGACGATGAAGGACGCCGCCTGAACCGCGCGGCGCTGCACGAAGCATTCCTCGCCACCCCGAACCCACCAAGGCCCCACGCATGATCATCGACATCCACGCCCACTACATTCCGCAGCTCGTGTTCGACCGCTTCGAGCGCGAAGCCTCGAAGTTCCCCGGCGTCGCGCTGAAGCGCGACGACAAGGGTGTGCGCATCGGTTTCGTCGGCAAGGACCTGTCGCGGCCGATCATGCCGAAGCTGTCGGCGCTGGCGGACCGGCGTGCCTGGATGGATGCCAACGGCATCGACCACCAGCTGGTCGGTGCCTGGATGGACGCCACCGGCTACGAGCTGCCGCCCGAGCAGGGGCTCGCCTGGAGCCGATTCATGAACGCATGCACGCTCGAGAATCTCGGCGACGAGAAGCGCTTCACGCCGCTGGCCACCGTGCCGATGCAGAGCGGCAAGCTGGCGGCGCAGGTGCTGGAAGAGGCGATGGGCCAGGGTTTCGGCGGCGTCATGGTCGGCACGCTGCCCAGCGGCGAAGGCGGCAACCTCGATTCGCCCGACCTCGATCCGTTCTGGGAGACTGCATCGCGCCTGAACGCGGCCGTGATGCTGCATCCGATGTTCGTCTGCGGCGAGCCGCGCCTGGGCGACTACGACCTGGTCAATGCGATCGGCCGCGTGGTCGACACCTCGATCGCGGTGTCCCGGCTTCTGTTCTCCGGCCACCTGCTCAAGTACCCTGGCGCCAGGCTGGTGCTGTCGCATGGCGGCGCGGCGCTGCCGTTCGTGCTCGGCCGGCTCGGCCGCCACTACGATCACCATGGCGACAAGTACGCCGATCCGCGCAAGGGCTTCGAGGCGCTGTACTTCGATGCGCTGGTGTTCGATGCGGATTCGACCTCGTACCTGATCGACAAGGCCGGCGACGACAAGGTGATGATGGGTTCGGACATGCCGTTCCCGGCCGGCGACCCGCATCCGCTGCGCCCGATCGACGAGGCGGTCAAGGACGCGGCCGTGCGGCGCAAGATCCTGGAAGAGAATGCGCGCCGGGTATTCCGGGTGCGCCCGGATTGCGCGATGCCCGGCTGAGCCCTTCGGCCAGGCCGCTGCCCGCAGGAAGACACTGGAGGAGTGATGATCGAGATCCAACGCAGGCGCCTGCTTGCCGTGGCAGGCGCGGCAGGCGCTGCCTCGCTGGCCGGATCGCCCGGCCGCGCGTCGGCGCAGCCGAAGTTTCCCGACCGGCCGGTGCGGCTGATCGTGCCGTTCGCGCCCGGCGGCGAGACCGATTTCGTCGCGCGCACCTGGGCCAACCGCGTGTCGCCCCACCTGGGCTCCACGCTGATCGTCGACAACCGTCCCGGGGCCGGCGGTGCGGTCGGTGCCGGCGAAGCCTCGCGCGCGAAGCCCGACGGCCACACGCTGCTGTCGGGCACCACCACCACGCACGTGATCAATCCGGCGGCGATGAGCAAGCCGCCGTACGATCCGCTGCGCGACTTCATGCCGGTGACGCTCGTCAGTTCCTCGCCCACCTGCGTGATGGTGAACCCGTCGATCCCGGCGAAGACCCTGAAGGAGCTGGTCGCATTCGTGCGCGCGAACCAGAAGCAGCTGAGCTACGGGTCCCCTGGTGCAGGCAGCATCAACCACCTCGCGGGCGAACTCTTCAAGCAGCTGGTCGGTGCAGCCGAGCTGCAGCACGTGGCCTACAAGGGCGCGGGACCCGGCGTGGCCGACCTGATGGCCGGACACATTCCGCTGTTCATGGGTATCTTCGGCGCACAGCCGCTGGCCCAGCATCGCGCCGGCCGCCTGCGCATCCTGGCGGTGTTCGGCGAGCAGCGCCTGAAGGCCGCCCCGGACATCCCGACCGCGGTCGAGCAGGGCCTGCCGAAGATGGTGACCAGCATCTTCCACGGCGTGTTCGCACCGGCCGGCACGCCGCAGCCGGTGGTGGCACAGCTGCATGCGGCGACCCGTGCGGCTTGGAACGAAGGGCTGCTGCAGAAGGATCTCGAGACCGTCGGTGGTACGCCAGCCGTCGATTCCACGCCGGAGTCCGCCGACCGCTTCATCCGTCAGGAGATTGCGCGCTGGACGCCGCTGGTGAAGTCCATCGGCCTGAAGATGGATTGATGCACAGCCTGCAACCGCTTACCGAACCGGAGTGACACGAACCATGGACAGTCCCGACAACGGCGCCGAGCCGGCACGCGGCTACCGCGACCTTCATGAACACCTGGCCGAACTCGAGCGGCGGGGCCTGCTGCTGAAGATCGACCGGCAGATCGACAAGGACTCGGAACTGCATGCGCTGGTGCGCTGGCAGTTCGTCGGCGGCATGTCCGAGTCCGAGCGCAAGGCCTTCCTGTTCACCAACATCGTCGACGGCCAGGGCCGCAGGTACGACATCCCGGTGGTGGTCGGCGCGCTGGCGGCCAACCGTGCGGTGTATTCGGTCGGCATGGATGCGCCGGTCGAGGGTATCCAGGCGAAGTGGGACCGCGCGATCGCCAACCCGGTGAAGCCGTTGGTGGTCGAGAAGCCGCCCTGCCAGGAAGTCATCCTGGAAGGCGATGCGCTGGTCGGGCCGGGCAACGGGCTCGGCCGGCTGCCGATCCCGATCTCCACGCCGGGCTTCGACAGTTCGCCGACGCTGACCGCAACCAACGTGGTCACGAAGGACCCGGAGACCGGTGGCCAGAACATGGGCACCTACCGCTGCGCGCTGAAGGCGCCCGACCGGATGGTGGTACGCATGGCCACCCGCGTCGGCGGTGCGGAAGGCTACCTCCATTACACCAAGCACCAGAAGCGCGGCGACCGCTACATGCCGTGCGCGATCGTGCTCGGCTGCCCGCCCTATGTCGCGTTCATGGGCCCGCAGAAGCTGCCGATCGGCGTCGACGAACTCGACGTGGCCGGGGGGCTTGCCGGCCATCCGATCCGCATCACGAAAGCGCATTCGGTCGACCTGATGGTGCCGGCCGAGGCCGAGGTGGTGATCGAGGGGATGATCGACACCGAGACGGTGGAGCCCGAGGCTCCATTCGGCGAATCGCATGGTCATGTTGCGCTCGAGGAGTTCAACATGGTGATGAAGGTCACGGCGATCACGCACCGCCGCGACGCGGTGATCCCGTCCTACATCAGCCAGGTCGCGCCCAGCGAGTCGAGCGTGATCAAGCGCGTCGCCTACGAGCCGCTGTTCCTCACCCACCTGCGCGACGGGCTGGGCATCCGGGGCGTGAAGCGGGTGACGCTGCATGAGCCGCTGACCGGCCTGCTGCGGGTGACCATTATCACCTGCGAACGCGGCATGCCGCGCACCGAGGTCTGGCGTGCGCTGTACGGCGCCGCTTTCTTCAAGGGCGACTGCAGCAAGATCTGCATCGCGATCAACGACGACATCGATCCGGACAATTCCGACGCCCTGCTGTGGGCGATGGCCTACCGCTCCAACCCGGTGGCCGACGTTCTGACGCTGCCGCACCGCGGGCAGGGCCACGGACCGAAGCGCGAGAGCGATGGCGACGAGGATTCCACGCTGCTCATCGATGCGACGATGAAGTCCGGCATGCCGCCGCTGGCGCTGCCCAAGCAGGAGTACATGGAGCGCGCGAAGGCGATCTGGGAAGAACTCGGGCTGCCGCCAGTGCGCCCGCAGCCGCCGTGGTATGGCTATTCGCTGGGCGACTGGCATCCGGCCTGGGATGCCGCTGCCGAGCGGGCGGTGCGTGGAGAGTGGATCGAGAACGGGAAGATCAGCGAAGGCCAGCAGCGCAAGGGCCTCAAGCCCGAGACCAAGTTCCGCCCCGACTGATCCAGCAGCACGAACAAGACCAAGGAGGAGCACCATGGATCGCAGGACCTTCATCGCCACGGCCGGTGCCACCGGCGCCGGCCTGCAGTTGCCCCGCATCGCCGCAGCACAGGTATCCGACTGGCCGCGCGAGCCGGTGCGCATCGTCATCCCTTACTCGGCCGGCGGACCGACCGAGGTGGCGGGGCGGATCATCGCGCAGGAACTGACGAAGAACCTCGGCCAGAACTTCCTGGTCGACCTTCGCCCGGGCGGCAGCTCGGTGATCGGCACCGACCTGGTGGCGCGCGCCAAGCCGGATGGCTACACGCTGCTGATGCAGGCGGCCGCGTTCGCGATCAACCCGTCGCTGATCCGCAAGCTTCCGTTCGACACCGTGGCCGACTTCGAGCCGTTGACCATGGCCACGCGCAGCGGCCTGGTGCTGGTGACACATGCCGGTTCGTCGATCAACAGCGTGGCCGACGTGATCGCTTTCGCGCGCGCGAAGCCGGGCATGGCGCAGTTCGCCTCGGCCGGCAATGGCAGCATGGCGCACATGTCGATGGAACTGTTCGCGGCGATGGCGAAGATCGAGGCCGTGCACATCCCTTACAAGGGCAGCGGCGCGGCCTTGCCCGACGTGATGGGCGGCCACGTTCCTTTCATGATCGATAACCTCGGCTCTGCGATGCCGCATGTCCGGGGCGGCAAACTGAAGGCGATCGCCCATACCGGCACCGGACGCCTCGAGATGCTGCCGGGCGTGCCGGCCATCGCCGATGCGCCCGGCATGGCCGGCTACGAGACCAGCAACTGGTTCGGTTTCCTGGCGCCGGCGAAGATGCCGGTTCCCCTTTCCGAACGCATCCATGGGGAACTGGTGAAAGTGATCCGTCGCCCGGACATCGTCGAGCGTTTCGCCAGGGATGGCGTGGAGGCGGTCGGCAACAGCAAGGCCGATTTCGCGGCCTTCCTGAAGGCGGAGATGGTGAAGTGGGGCAGGGTCGTCAAGGAGCGCAACATCAAGGTGGAGTGACCGGCCGGCGCGGTTAAGTCGCAGTTAAGCTTCGGGCGGCATCGTGCAGGCTCCGCTTCCCGGAGTCTGCAATGTTCCCATCCGTCGATCCCCTCGCATCGCCTGCCGCGCGCCCTGCCTTGCCGGCGCTGTCGCGCCTGCTCCCGTCAGCCGTGTCACCGGTCGACGCGCCTGCCGCGCGCCGTACCTCGACCGCCTGGCGACTCGCCCGGATGATGCCCCGGCTCGAGCCGCTGTGCCCCGGTGATGCCGGACGCGACGAACTGGAGGCGTTCATCGCGCGCGTTTTCCTCGAGCGCTACGGTGCGCGCACCACGCATTTCGCCGAACGCCTGCTCGGACTGCGCGGCGGCGACGGACGGTGGTGCGCGGCGCTGGGCTATACGCGTGGCGGCAGCAGTCCGCTGTTCGTCGAGCACTACCTCGACCAGCCGGTCGAGCAGGTCGTGGCGGCGGCCCTGCAGGAACCGGTGGCACGGGATTCGTTCGCCGAGGTCGGCAACCTCGCGGCATCGGCCGACGGGCTCGGTCGCCTGCTGATCGCGCTGTCGACGGTGCACCTGTTCGAGCAGGGCGTTCAGCATGTGGTGTTCACCGCGACGCGCGCACTGTCCAATGCCTTCACGCGTCTGGGGGTACCGCTGGCCGACATCGGCGCAGCCGACCCGGGCCGCGTCCCGGGCGGCGAAGCGCAATGGGGCGATTACTATCGGCATGACCCACGCATCCTGGCCGGCCGCGTGGCCAGCGGAATGCCGGTGGCCGGCCAGCTGCCCGATTGAGCAGCGTCGGGATGCTTTACGACGGGGTGGTACAGGTCGATCGCGAGCGTTTCGAACGATGCGCGACGTCGGCTGCCCGCTTCGGTGCGCTGCGCGGCGGGTCGGTGGTCGCACTGATGGCGGACAACGGCATCGATTGGCTGGTTTCGGCCGCGGCGGTCGAACGCAACGGCGCAGTCCTGCTGCCGCTGCCGGCCTTCTTCACCGACGCGCAGTGCCTGCATGCGATCGAGGCGACCGGCGCCGGATTGCTGCTCACCGATGACCCGGACCGCGGCAGCCGGCTCGGGTTCGCGCGTGCCGGCAGCCTGCCGGGAACGCAGCTGGATACGATGCAGCGCGCCGCGCCCGAAGCCGGCTCGGGTGTACGTGCCCTGATGCCTCGGGGCACCGGGTTGGTCACGTTCACTTCCGGCACGACGGGTGCTCCGCGTGGCGTCTGCCTCGGCCGGGAGGCACTGGACCGGGTCTCTCAGGGCGTGGCGACGGTCGCTTCGAGCCTGGGCATCGAGCGCCACCTGTGCCTGCTGCCACTCGCGGTGCTGCTGGAGCAGGTGGCCGGCGCCGGCGCCGCTGCGCTCGCTGGCGCGACCACGGTAGCGGTGCCGCTGGCGGAGGTTGGCCTCGCCGGATCCAGCGGGTTCGATCCGGTGCGGGCACTGGCCGCGATCCGCCGGCATGATGTCCACAGCGTGATCCTGCTGCCACAGATGCTGCAGGCTCTGGTCGATGCGGTGGCGGCGGGAGCGTCTTCGCCGGGGTCGTTGCGCCTGGCTGCCGTCGGCGGCGGGCGGGTGCCGCCAGCACTGATCGCGCGCGCCCGCGCTCTCGGCATCCCGGCCTGCGAAGGCTATGGCCTGAGCGAATGTGGATCGGTGGTCGCGCTGGCACTGCCGCAGGACGCGCCCGATGCGGGCATGCGACTGCTGCCGCATGCCCGCGCGCGGCTCGCGGCTGCGGCCGTGTGGGGCGAACGGGCCGCGGCTGGAGCATCTGCAAGGGTCGATGCCGGTGTCGGCGATGCGGCGCACGAGATCCTGGTCGAAGGGCCGGCGTTCCTGGGCTACCTCGGCGCGGCACTGCGGGTGCCACATGCACCGGTGCGCACAGGCGACCTCGGATCGATCGATGTACATGGACGCCTGCGAGTGACCGGTCGCCTGAAGCACCTGCTGATCACCGGCTTCGGGCGCAACGTCTCGCCGGAGTGGCCCGAGTCGGAACTGCTCGCGCGAGCGCCGATCCGGCAGGCCGCGGTGTTCGGCGAAGGCCAGCCCTGGCTGTCTGCGGTGCTCGTCGTCCCGGCCGGAACCGCGCATGCAGCGATCGAGGCAGCCGTTGCCGAAGCCAACGCGATGCTGCCGGACTATGCCCGCATCGGTGGCTGGGTCGTCGCGACCAGGGCCTTCACCCTGGCCGACGGGCTGCTCACTGCCAATGGCCGGCTTCGGCGGGACGCGATCCTCGCGCGCCACGGGTCCGCGATCGATGCGCTTTATGAACGATCCCCGATGGAGATAGTCGATGCCCTTCCATGAAGAACTGCAGCGCCAGACTGCCGCCGAGCGCGAATGGCTGCTCGCCGCACCAGTGATCGGCGATGCCCTCGCCGGTCGGGTGACGCTCGGCCAGTACCGTGAATTCCTTGGGCAGGCCTTCCACCACGTTCGCCATACGGTGCCGCTGCTGATGGCCTGCGGCGCACGCCTGCCGGCACGCCACGAGGTGCTGCGCCGGGCGATCGTCGACTACATCGACGAAGAGGTGGGCCACGAGGAATGGATCCTCGACGATATCGTCGCTTGCGGCGGCGACAGAGCCTTGGCGCGCGAGGCCATGCCCGGGTTGGAGGCGGAACTGATGGTCGCGCATGCCTACGACTGGATCGCACGCCGCAACCCGGTCGGCTTCTTCGGCATGGTGCACGTGCTGGAAGGAACCAGCGTGACGATCGCCACCGCGGCCGCGCAGAGCCTGTCGCACAGCCTCGGCCTTCCGGCGTCCGCGTTCAGCTACCTCAATTCGCATGGCAGCCTCGACCTGGAGCATGTCCGCATGTTCGGTCTGCTGATGGACGGTCTGGACGATCCGGACGACCAGGCTGCGGTGCTGCATGTGGCGCGCGTGATGTACCGCCTGTACGGCAACCTGTTCCGATCGCTGTCGCCGGCGGTTCCCGCGACCGAGGCACCGAAGGAGTACGCATGACCGCCGGGTTGAACATCGTGCTCACCGGCGCAACCGGCGGCATCGGTCGCGCGTTCGCGTCGGCACTGGCGCCTCGCGCCGGTTCGCTGCTGCTGGCCGCGCGCGACGACGGTCGCCTGCAGGCGATGGCTGCCGGGCTCAGGAGCGAGCATCCTGCCCTGCAGGTGTCGACCGTAGCGGGCGACCTGTGCTCGGTGTCGGGCCGCGCGGCCCTGGTCGAGGCTGCACGCGCGTTGCCCGGCGGTCCGGAACTGCTGGTCAACAATGCCGGCGTCGGCGACTTCGCCTGGTTCGCCGACGAGTCGGAGGCGGACATCGAGCGCGTGATCCGCACCAACCTGCTGGCGCCGGTGCTGCTCACCCGCGCGCTGCTGCCGCTGATGCGTCCGGGGCCTCGGTCCGCAGTGGTCAACGTCGGTTCGATCCTCGGCGACATCGGCAACCCGGGGAACGTGGCCTACAGCACGGCGAAGTACGCACTGCGCGGCTTCAGCGAGGCACTGCGCAGGGAACTGCACGACGGCGGCATCCGGGTGCAATACCTTGCGCCGCGCGCGACGCGTACCGCCCTGAACAGTGCGGCGCAGGATGCGCTCAACGCCGAACTCGGCAACGGCAGCGATACCCCGGACACCGTTGCGCGCGCGCTGCTCGCGCTGCTCGATGGCCACAGGGCCGAGATGCACCTTGGATGGCCGGAGCGGTTCTTTGTCCGGCTCAATCGCCTGCTGCCGTCGGTCGTCGACCGGGCACTGGGCAAGCGCGCCGCCGTCGTGCGGCGGCACGCGGCGACAAAGGGAGGGAACGCAGCATGATCGATGGCGGACGCAGGAAAACGATGGCAGCCGGACTCTGGACGATGCTGGCCGCAACCTTCGGACTCGGGGCTGCGCCGGCACTGGCCGGCCCTGAGGAATCGGTCGCGGCACTGCAGTCGGAGTGGGAACAGATCAAGTACCGGCAGCCGGCAGACCGACAGGAACGGGCGTTCGAAGCGCTGGCGAAGAAGGCCGCGGCCGTGCGCGCCGAGTTCCGCGACCGCGCCGACGTGGACATCTGGTACGCGATCGTGGTGGCCAGCCATGCCGGTGCGAAGGGCGGCCTCGGTGCGTTGTCGCTGGCGAAGGAGGCGAAGGCCGCGCTCGAGCAGTCGATCGCGCGCGACCCGAAGGCCCTCGAAGGGTCTGCCTACACCAGCCTCGGGTCGCTGTACTATCAGGTGCCGGGCTGGCCGATCGGCTTTGGCGACAAGGACAAGGCACGCGACCTGCTCGGCCGTGCACTGGCGATCAGCCCGCGCGGCATCGATTCCAACTTCTTCATGGGTGACTTCCTGTACCGGACTGGCGACTACGAAGGTTCCCGGCGTGTGCTGGAACTGGCGCTGCAGGCGCCCGCCCGGCCTGCACGCCCACTGGCCGATGAGGGTCGGCGGCGCGAAGTCGAAGCGCTGCTCGTGCTGGTGAGGCATAAGCTCAACTGACTATCCGATGATCGATGCGCCTGCTGCTGGTTGAGGACGACGAGTCGCTGGGTGCCGGCATCCGCGACGCGCTGGAGCGCGGCCGCTACCTTGTCGAGTGGGTTCGCGACGGTGCGTTCGGCCTCGAGGCGCTGCGCAGCGGCAGCTTCGACCTGGCCGTGCTCGACCTCGGCCTTCCGCGGCTCGATGGCATGGAAGTGCTGCGCCGGGCGCGCGAGGCCGGGGTACGCACGCCGGTGCTGGTACTCAGTGCGCGCGACACCACGACGCAGCGCATCGGCGGTCTCGATGCCGGCGCGGACGACTACATGGTCAAGCCGTTCGACGTAGATGAACTGCTGGCCCGACTGCGCGTGATCGAGCGGCGCCACCGCGGTGCGGTCGAGAACCGTGTCGGCCATGGCGACCTCGAGATCGATACCGCAGGCCTGTCGGTACGGCTGCGTGGCCAGCCGGTGGCGCTGCAGCGGCGCGAGTTCCTGTTGCTGCGCAAGCTGCTCGACCACACCGGGCAGGTGATGACCCGGCGACAACTGGAAGAATCCATCTACGGCTGGGAGGGCGATGTCGAGAGCAATGCACTGGAGGTGCATGTGCACAACCTGCGGCGCAAGCTCTATCCGTCGCTTATCCGTACCGTGCGCGGTGTCGGCTATGTGGTCGATCCGCCGGCGGGGGACGCCAGCACGTGAGGCACGTGAGGCAGGCGGCCACGACCACGGGCCGCTCGATCCGGTTGCTGCTGCTTGCCGGCACCACGCTGATCCTGCTGGCGGTGATGGGCATCAGCGCGCTGCTGTCCTTCATGGCTGGCCAGAAAGAGGCCGAGGAGCTGTTCGATGCGCGGCTGGCGACGTCTGCCCGGGTGATCGAGAGCCTGATCGCGCGGTCGGTCGAGACCGCGACCATCGAGGCGCCGCTGGTGATGTCGCTGCCGGCGCCGCTGGCCGATAATGGCCAGCATCGCGACGATCCGACCGCACTCGGTCATTACTACGAGACGCATATTGCCTATCAGGTCTGGCGCGTCGTCGAGGGCTCGCCGCCACGCCTGATCGCGCGTTCCAGTTCGGCGCCGCAGGAGCCGATCTCGGCGCTCGAACCGGGCTTCTCCGGCCGGGTGATCGACGGCCGGTTGTGGCGGGTGTTCGCCCTGTCGAGCGGTGGCGTGTGGATCGTCGCCGGCGAGCGCGACGACGCGCGCTCCGAACTGACCGATGAACTGGGCTGGGCGGTGATTGCGCCGATGCTGATCGGCCTGCTTCTGGTGCTCTCTGCCAGCGCCGCGCTGATCCGCTACGGCCTGGCGCCGCTGTCCGAACTGGCGGTGCGCATAGGCGCACGTTCGCCGCAGGCCTTCGGCCCGATCCAGCTGTCGCGCGTGCCGGCCGAGATCGCGCCGCTGATGGCTGCGCTGAACAGGCTGCTCGAGCGGGTTCGGCAGGCACTGGACCGGGAGCGCCGCTTCGTCGACGCCGCTGCCCATGAACTGCGCACGCCGCTGGCGGCGCTGCGCCTGCATGCCCAGAACCTGCAGCGGGCGCGAGACGAAGCCGAGCGCGCCGCGTCGCTGGCACGCGTGCTCGAAGGCGTGGAGCGTACTGCCCACCTGGCCGAGCAGATGCTGGCGTTCAGCCGGGCAGGGCGACCGGCAGCGGAGCAGGCGGCGGTGCCGCTGCGCGAGGTCGTGGCCGACGCGGTGCGCCAGCGCGAGGCAGCTGCCAGGGCCACCGGACACCGGCTGGACGTGTCGCTGTGCGACGACTCCTGCACCCGAGTGGCGGATGCTTCCGCCCTGTCCAGCATGGTCGGCAACCTGATCGACAACGCGATGCGCTACTCGGCGCAGGGCAGCGCGGTGTCGATCTCGCTCGAGCGTGCGGGTGCCGAGGTGCTGCTCACGGTGTCCGATACCGGCCCGGGTATCCCCGAGGCCCTGCGCGACCGTGTGTTCGAGCCCTACTACCGGGTGCCGGGAGCGGCTGGCGTGGGCAGTGGTCTCGGCCTGTCCATCGTTCGCGAGGTCGTCGACCGGCTCGGGGGCAGCATCTCGATCGCCTGCGGGGCCGCGGGCGCGGGCACGAGCATCGAAGTCCGGGTTCCCCTCGGCTGATCGGCTCGGCCTGCGAGTGGCGGCTGCCGCCGGCCGGCCGGGGGTGTCACTGCTGGCAGGATTCGTGCATGCTGGCAACGCGTGTTCTTCCACATTCCGAAAGGATCCACGATGCCCCGAGCACCCGCCGCCGCCCACCCCGGATCGTCCACTTCGACGGCAACCTGCGATGGTCTGCTGCCGCCCGGCGGCGAGGGTCGGCGCCGCGCGCTGGCTGCGGGGGCCTGCGCTGCTGCCGGAGGACTGGTGTCGGCGATGCTTCCCTCGGCAGCGTACGCGCAGGCGGCGTTCCCGAACAAGCCGATCCGCCTGGTAGTCCCGTTCGCAGCGGGTGGCGTGTCGGACATCGTGGGTCGTGCCCTCGGGCAGAAGATGGGCGAACTCTTCGGCCAGCCGGTGGTCATCGAGAACCGCGCCGGTGCCGGCGGTGCGGTCGGCAGCGAGTTCGTCGCGAACGCGGCGGCCGACGGCTACACGCTGCTGCTGTCGAGCGTCTCGACGATCGCGATCGGGCCCTTCCTGGTGAAGAAGCTCGGCTACGACCCGGTGAACGGGCTGACGCCGATCGGCATCGTCACCTATGCCCCGAACGTGCTCGCGATCCATGCCGGCCTGCCGTTCAAGTCGCTGGGCGACCTGCTTGCCTTCGCTAAGGCGAACCCGGGCAAGCTCAGCTACGGCTCGGCCGGTGTCGGCAGCATCGGACACCTGTCTGGCGAACTGCTGCGTTCGGTCACCGGTTCCGACATGGTGCATGTGCCGTACAAGACCTCGGCCGCCGCATACCCGGACGTGATCGGCGGTAACGTGTCGATGGTGTTCGACACGCTGCCGGCGGCGATCAACCACATCAAGGCGGGCAAGGTACGTGCACTGGCAGTGCTGTCGCCGCGGCGCGCGGCGCTGATGCCTGAGGTGCCGACCTTCGCCGAGGCGGGCGTTCCCGAGGCGACGCTGAACTTCTGGTCCGGGCTGCATGCGCCGGCCAACCTGTCGCCGGCGCTGGTGTCGCGCCTGAGCGAGACCCTGAACAAGGCGCTGAACGCGCCCGACCTGAAGGAGCGGCTGCTGCAGCTCGGCGCGGATGCATTCCCGGTCAGCCAGCCAGCCTTCGTCGCGCAGATCAAGGACGACGTCGCCCGGATCGCGAAGGTAGTGAAGGCTGCGGGCATACAGCCCGAGTGATTCGACGCTGATGTCTCCGCGCGAAGCTGGACGACCTCGGGGTCCGTTCCGGGGTATCCTCCATCGGTCGGCCCACGCATGGCAAGACCTTTGACCGCAGCGCCCCTGGATGGCCGGGAGGCGTGTGCGGTCATCGCTCGTCCCCGGCCGTGGAGTTCCCGATGGAAGCATTGCTCATATCGACCGGGGTGGTCGCACTCGCCGAGATCGGCGACAAGACGCAGCTGCTGGCGTTCATCCTCGCCGCTCGTTTCAAGAAGCCGCTGCCGATCATCGCCGGCATCCTGTGCGCGACGCTGATCAACCACGGGCTCGCCGGTGCGCTCGGAGCCTGGATCACCTCGGTGGTCAGCCCGGGCGCGCTGCGCTGGATCCTCGGTCTGTCGTTCATCGGCATGGCGATCTGGACGCTGATCCCCGACCGTATCGAGGACGAAGAGACGCAGGTCGCCAAGCACCTCGGGGTGTTCGGGGCGACGCTGGTCACCTTCTTCCTTGCGGAAATGGGTGACAAGACGCAGATCGCGACCGTCGCGCTGGCTGCTCACTACGCCGCGCCGCTGCTGGTGGTCATCGGGACCACGCTGGGGATGCTGGTCGCGGATGTGCCGGCCGTGTTCGTCGGCAACCGCTTTGCGGCGAAGATCCCGATGAAGCTGGTGCACTCGATCGCAGCCGCCATCTTCGCGGCGATGGGCGTGCTGACGCTGTTCGGCATCGACAACCTTTTCTGAGCAGGGCAGGAGGCGACATGAGCGCAGGCAGCGAACGCAGCCGGGATGACGGCGACGACGACTCCGATGGCGCCGAGGCTGGCGGTCCCGGCCGCGACGGCGCCGAGGACGATGGCGAGAATTGCCCGCTGTGCGGCTACTTCAACAGCCCCGCTGCGGGCGACACCTGCAACCACCTCCGTGCGTGGGTGTGGGACGATGTGATCGAAGGCAGCCCGGTCTACGACGAGTTCGCTGCGGCCTGGTCGGATTTCTCGGACCTCGCCTCCAGCGCAGAGGATGTCGCGGAGTTCGCCGATAATGCGCTCGGGCTGGCCGAGTCGATGGCGCTGCCCGATGCGCTGGTCGCCTACAGCCACTGGGAGAATTCGCCGCTCGACGTGTTCGTCGAACTGGCGGGTGCGGCGGTCGGAGAGGGCTGGACCCTTTCAGGGCCGCTCGGCGGCAGCGGATACTGCGTCTACCTCGAGTCGGACGAGCGGGCGAACGCGGCGACCGATGGCTATCGGGCGCTGCTGGCGGCGATAGACCCCGGGCGCTGAACGGCGCACCGCGGAGCAACCAGGGGAGAACAGCGGCATGAGCAGCGATGCGATGATCAGCACGATGATGAAGGCCTGGCGCTTCCTTTACCGCCGCGGCTTCATCGAAGGCTTCGGCCACATCAGCGCGCGCATCCCGGACAGCGACCAGTGGATGATCACGCGCCACTCGCTCGGGCCGGATGCGCACCCGGAAGACTTCCTCGTGTACGACCTCGAGGGCCGGCGCGTATCCGGCAAGGGCGACATGCCGGGCGAGTATCCGATCCACCTCGAGATCCTCAGGGCAAGGCCGGACGTCGGCAGCCTGGTGCACTACCACGGCATGTATTCGACCGCGTTCACGACCAGTTCGCGACCGACGCTCAAGCCGATCCACCTGATGGGCACGCTGTTCCACGACGGTGTGCCGACCTACCATGATCCGCGCCTGGTCAGTACTCCCGAGCGCGGCCAGGCGCTGGTTAAGGCGCTTGGCCCGCACCGTGCAGTGCTGATGCGCGCGCATGGTGCGGCGATCACCGGTGGAACGATCGAGGAGATGGTTGCCGGTGCCTTCCTGTTCGAGGAGAACGCGCACCGCGCGGTCATCAGCGCGCAGATCGGCGAGCCGGTGTGGATCGAGGACGACCTGGCGAAGGATGCCGGCGAGGAACTGGTGCGTAGCCGCGGGCCGTTTCGCCGTGTCTGGGCGCTGCTGGAAGCGGATGAAGCGGCCGAGGCCACCGGCCAGTGACTGGAGAACGGAACATGACGACGATGCGTGGTATCCGCGGCCGCAGCCTGGCAGCCAGCGCCGGCGTGCTGGCGGCCGTGCTGCTGGCAGGCGGCCTGCCGACGCCCGGCCGGGCGCAGGGGCAGGGCGGTGATTTCCCCAACCGCCCGATCCGGCTGGTGCTGCCGTTTGCCGGCGGCACCGACGTGGTCGCGCGGCTGCTCGCGCAGCGGCTGTCGGCGTCGCTGGGCCAGCAGGTGCTTGCCGACCAGCGCCTGGGCGCCGGCGGCAACATCGCGCACGAGGCGGTGGCCAAGGCCGCGCCGGATGGCTACACGCTGCTGATGGCGGCACCGCCGGTCGTACTGAATCCGTTGCTCAACCCGAAGGTCGGCTTCGATCCGGTACGCGATTTCACGCCGGTGGCGGTGGTCGCGGCGATACCCAGCGTGCTGGTGGTGCATCCGCTGGTGCCGGCGAAATCGATCAAGGACCTGGTCGCACTGGCGCGCCGTAATCCGGACAAGCTGAGCTACGGCTCGGGTGGCGTCGGATCGACGCCGCACCTGGCCTCGGAACTGCTGAAGTCCCTCGCCGGTATCCGGATGCTGCATGTGCCGTACAAGAGCGCCACCATCGCGCTGACCGGGGCGATGGTCGGCGAGGTCGATGTCGTGGTGGTCGCGTCCTCCAGTGCCGCGCCGTACGTGAAGAACGGCCGGCTGCGTGCCCTGGCGGTGCTCGACGGCAAGCGCGTCGGGTCGATGCCCGATGTACCCACCGCCGCGGAGGCGGGCTACCCGCAACTGCTCGCCGTCAACTGGTATGCGGTGCTCGCGCCGCGCGACACGCCGGTGGCGATCGTCGAGCGGCTCAATGCCGAATCGGTGAAGGCGATGAACGCGCCGGAGACGCGCGAACGCCTCGCCGGGATCGGCGGCGAACCGATGTCCACCACGCCCTCGCAGGCGGCGGCATTCATCCGCGACGAGATGGTGCGCTGGGGCAAGGTGATCCGCGACGCGGGCGTGAAGGCGGAATGAACCCGAGCGGGGGCGGGCACCATCGAGGCCTCGCCGCGGTTGTCCCCGTGGTGGCTGTCGTGGTGGCTGTCGCAGCGGTTCCGCCCGCGATCGCGCAGACGCAGGAGTACCCGACGCGGCCGATCCGGCTGGTGCTGTCTTTCGCCGGTGGCACCGACGTCGTCGGACGCCTGCTCGCCCAGGGGCTCTCCGTTACGCTGGGCCAGCCAGTCGTGTCCGACCAGCGGCTCGGTGCCGGCGGCAACATCGCGCACGAGGCGGTCGCCCGCGCAGCACCCGATGGCCATACGCTGCTGATGTCCGGGACGCCGCTGGTGCTCAACCCGTTGCTCAATCCGCGGGTTCGCTACGATCCGGTCAAGGACTTCACCGCCGTTGCGATGGTCGCGTCGATCCCGCGCGTGCTGGTTGTGCATCCATCGGTGCCGGCCAGGACCCTGAAGGAACTGGTCACCCTGGCACGCCGGTACCCCGGCAAGCTCAACTATGGATCGGGCGGGGTCGGCTCGACGCCGCACCTGGCGGCCGAACTCCTGCAGGCGCTGGCGGGTATGAAGATGCTGCATGTGCCCTACAAGAGCGCGACGATCTCGCTTGCGGGTGCGATGGCCGGCGAAGTGGATGTCGTCGTCGTCTCGTCGTCCAGTGCGGCCTCGTACGTCAAGGATGGCCGGTTGCGCGCACTGGCGGTGCTCGACCGCAATCGGCTCGCCTACATGGCCGAGGTGCCTACCGCATCGGAGGTCGGCTATCCTCAGTTGATGGCGGAGGGCTGGTACGCGCTGCTCGCACCGCGCGATACGCCGGCGGGGATCATCGACCGGCTCAATGCGGCTGCGGTCAAGGCGATGGGCACGCCCGAGGCGCGCGAGCGGCTGGCGGGCATCGGCGGTGAGCCGATGTCCTCCACGGCCGCACAGGCGGCCACCTACATCCGCGACGATATGGCGCGCTGGGCCGGCGTGATCCGCAGCGCCGGCATCAAGGCCGACTGACGCGCATCAGCAGCCGGAAAACCGTGTCTGACCCTGGTTCCGGGTCGCGGGATGTCAATGCGGAACGCAAGTGTGGTCAGACACGGATTTCGCATTTCGTGGTCAGAGGTGCTCGGCCATCCAGTCGGCGGTCAGCGGGCGGAAGCGGTAGCTGATGTTGAAGCAGACATGGTTGCCGTCTTCGTAGACGACGAGTTCGGTCGGGCCGGAGGCGGCCTTCGCCAGCCGTTCGCCTTCGGCGGGCGGGATGATGCGGTCGCCGCCGCCGAACACGATGAGCAGCGGGCAGCGGATGTGCTGTGCCTTGCCGTCCAGCGTGAGCTGTGCGGCGGCGGCATCGGCTTGCGCCTGCGTGAGTGCGTGTGCCCGCGCGCTGAACACCTGTTGCGACACCAGCGGCATCTGCGGCAGCACCGGCGCGAAGTCGAACGGCCCGCAGTTGGCGACGCAGGCCTTCAGGCGTGGTTCTCCCGAGGCGGCCAGCGGCGCATAGAAGGCCCCCAGGCTCTGGCCGACGACGCCGACGCGGCCGCCATCGACATCGTCGCGCCGTTCCAGCACGTCTATCACCGCGCCGATCACCCGTCCCCAGTCGGTGCGGATCGGCAGGTGGAATGCGGTCTCGCCCTGGCCTGGGCCGTCGAGCGTAAGCGTCGCCATGCCACGGTCCAGGAAGGCATCGCTCCATGCGTGCAACTCTTCCTTGCAGGCGTCGAGGCCGGGCAGGATGATCGCCACCGGCGCGCGCACGCCGCCGCGCGGCCGACGCAACCAGCCGACCAGGTGCGTGTCTTCGAACGGGAACTCGACGCGCAGCATCGGCGGGTCGAGGTCCGGCGCGGCTGCCGTGTAGCAGCGGAGCATGTTGTCGTGCGCGGCGCGATACTCGCCCGGGGCCGCTGCGAACAGGTGCTTCGCGTAGTGGTAGTAGATCGCGGCACGCAGATGGCTCTCGGCGGCGGTCAGCCGGCGTCCGAGCGTGGCCGATTCGGCGGCATGCTTCTCGTGCCGGCGCGCCTCGTCCGACCAGATGCTGCACCAGTCGTCCCACCGTTCGATGCGCGAGACCAGGCGCTCGAGGTCGTTCGGATCCACGCCGGTGGCGACATAGCGCGGCGTGAAATGGGAAAAGATCAGGTTCACCATCGGATCGCGAGCCATCGGCCACCTCCTCGTTCGTTGGTCCGGAATATACTCGACGGCTCCAACGGACCCCAACACAGGACAGGACCCATGAAGACTTTCCGTCGCGTTGTCACCGGCTTCAACAAGGAAGGCAAGAGCTGCATCAAGTGGGATACCCAGATCGAGCCGAAGAACGTGCGTCCCGGCTTCGACAACATCCCCTTGTGGGCGACCAGAAAGCTGCCGGCCGAGACGGCCACCGACGATCCGAACACCTGGGAACTGGGCACCAGCCTGGCCGGCGGGTCCGTGTTCCGCTTCGGCGTCTACGCGCCGGGCAACGTGCCGCGCTGGCACGCCACCGACTCGGTCGACTACGCGATCTGCATCGCCGGCGAGATGATCATGGAAATGGACGAGGGCTCGGTGCACCTGAAGGCGGGTGACGTCGTGATCCAGCTCGGCACCAACCACAACTGGCGCAATCCGGGCACGGTCGACTGCGTGATGGCCTACGTGCTGATTGCCACCGAAGGTGCGAAGACCACCGGCTGGACCGAGCACAACAACGACAAGACCGCCGGCCACTGACCGCCGGCGGTGCGGGCTCGCGGGCCCTTGCCTGCTGCCCGCTGCCAGCTCCAGGCGGGCCGTGGGTGCAGGGCCTGCCTGGACCTAAGGCCGGACGGGGCGTTCGGCGTCGGTCAGCACCGAACCGCCACGCTCGTCGCGATCGGCCTGCCGCAATCCCCGCCTGACCATTGCCGCCAGGTCGTGGCGCAGCCTGAACCGCGCGTTGAGGCCACTGGCGCGCGCGGTCGCCTCGTCCAGGTCCGGTACTGCCGTCGAACGGCTGGCGAGTATCAGCCTGTTGCCGGAACCGGCGACATCCATCACCGACACGGCGGGGAACACCGACAGGTAGGTGGAGACCATGTCGTCGTACAGCGGGTTGGCAGACCGGCCCCACATGTTGGCGATGGCAACGCCGTCTGCCGCCAGCGACTGTTGCACCGCGAGAAGGAACTCGCGTGTCGCGAGCGCATACGGCACGGCATGCGCACCGAAGGCATCGATCACGATCAGGTCGTACCGGCTGTTTGCGCGTTCTATCCAGTGTCGGCCGTCGCCGACGTGCGCCTTCAGGCGCCGGTCGTCGCGGAACCCGAAATGGGAGCGCGCGACCTCGACTACCGCCGGATCCAGCTCGATCACGTCGATGTCCGCGTCCGGCAGGTGCTTGCGCATGAACATCGGGATCGTGCCCCCACCGAGACCGACGACCAGGATCCGCCGCGGTTCCGGCTTCCAGGTGAACACGGCGAGGATTGCCCGTGCATACGCAAGCTCGAGGTGGTCCGGATCACCGGGCTTCACCACGCTCTGCCGTGCGCCATACATCTCGAACCGGAGTGATCGCAGCCCGTCGCTGTCCTCGCTGACCACCAGCAGGTCGCTGAAGCGCGATGGCGCCGTGTGGATCACCCGCTCCGCGACCTGTGCGAACGCGCCGAGGCTCCATGTCAGAAAGAGCAGCGCAAGCAGGCTGCACGCAAGCGGTGCAGTGCGCCGTCGGCGGTTCCAGGGAATCGGGGGATGCATGGGGCGAGCCTCCGGGCGCGGGCTGTGGCCGCCGATCGGCAGGACCCCGCTGCGCGTCTAGCATAGCAGCGGCGGCTGGCTCCCGCGGGCGGCGTCACTCCTGAACGATCGCGTTGCTCAGGATCCGGGCGTACGGTGCGCTCGGCGTCCGATCTGAAGCGGTTGCCGGCAGGCGGTGCATTTGCTGAACGCTGCGCGTGAATGCAAACTGCCTGGGCAGCGACCCGGCTGCCCCAGGTGGAGCTTGCAGTCGCGTACGACGCATGCTGCCTGCGCACCGCTGCCACCCTGGCAGGCGCACCTGCCGATCCGACGATAGAGACGCCTCCATGAAGCTTCTGGTAATCAATCCGAACACGACGGTATCGATGACCGAAAAGATCGGGCACGCCGCGCGCGCGGCGGCCGGTGCCGGTACCGCGCTGATCGCACTTCAACCGCCGGACGGCCCGGAGTCGATCGAGGGCTACTATGACGAGGCGTTCTCGGTACCCGGCATCCTTTCGCTGATTGCCGGTGCCGAGCGCGCCGGGCCTGCCGACGCCTATGTCATCGCCTGCTTCGATGACACCGGACTGGATGCCGCTCGCTGCCTGACGGCTTCGCCGGTGATCGGCATCGGCGAGGCAGCCTTCCATCTGGCCAGCCTGCTGTGCACCCGCTTCAGCGTGGTGACCACGCTCGCGCGCTCGATCGCGGCGATCGAGCACAATCTGTTGCGCTACGGGCTGGCCGCCCGCTGCGCCCGGGTGCGCGCAGCCGAGGTGCCGGTGCTGGCGCTGGAACAGCCCGGTTCCGATGCCCGCGCCCGCATCTCGGCCGAGATCGCCGCGGCGCTGCGCGAAGACCGCAGCGAGGCGATCGTGCTCGGCTGTGCAGGCATGACCGACCTCGCCCGTGATCTCGCACGCGAGCATGGGGTACCGGTAGTGGACGGCGTCGCCGCCGCAGTCAAGCTCGCCGAGTCACTGGTCGGGTTGGGCCTTTCGACCTCTCGTCGGGGCGCCTATGCGCCACCGCGGGCGAAGCGCTACGACGGCGTATTCGCACCGATGGCACCGGTCGATCGGCGCTGAGCGCCTGCTCAGACGCCGACCAACAGGTGGTCGAGCGACAGCCTGCCCGGCCCGAGCAGCAGCAGCACCAGCGGAATCACCGTGTACATCAGGCCGGCGTCCCAGCTGTGCTGCCCTGGGGCAGCGAACGGCTCGCGCTTGCGCCAGATCAGTTCACGGGTCGCCCAGGCCCCGAACACGGTCAGGCCGGCAGCCGCAAGCGGCGTCGCCAACCCGAGCACCAGCGCAGCGCCACCACCGATCTGAACACCGGTGGCCAGGCCCGCCAGCCAGGTCGGTAATCCATGGGCCTGGGCAAAGCGTCCGACATGGCCGAGCTTGTTGCAGCCATGCACGAACGAGCCGGCACCGATGGCCAGTCGCAGGGCGAGCAATGCGATATCGAGCGCTACGAGCGAGTGCATGCATCCTGCAAAAGATTACACGACGGTCGAAACCATACCATGGCGAATACCGCCGCGCGGCGCTAGCGACCCGCCGGTGCAGCGAGCGCACGCAGCCGCTCGGCGATTCGACGCGCCCCAGCGGGGGCACTGGCCATCCGCTGCGCAAGCCGGCGTGCCTGCGCGCGCTCGGTACATTCGCCGCTCACCTCACGCAGTGCCGTCGCCCAGTCGCCAGCGTTGCGCGCGGACACCCGTCGTCCCGCGACCATACGCTCGATCCGTGCAGCGTTGTCGAACTGGTCGTAGGCGAACGGCGCGATCAGTTGCGGAATACCCGCCGCCAGCGCGCTGGCGACGGTGCCGATGCCACCGTGGTGGACGATCGCCGCACAGCGCGGCAGCAATCGGGCAAACGGCGCACGGCGGATCGCCATCATCGACGCCGGCAAGTCCGCCGGGAATGCATCGGCCAGCGCACTCACCAGCAGCCCTCGGCAGCCGGCACGGCGCACCGCGTCGACCGCACACGCGAGAAATCGCTCGGGCTGCGCCATTCCGGTGCCTGCGGTGAACACCACCGGTGCCGGGCCAGCGGCAATAAATGCCTCCAGCTCAGGGGATAGCCCTTGTGAACCGGGTGCTGCGTCGCCAGGCCACGGCAGCGCGAAGTCGCACTGCTCGCCATGGGCTGGCCAGTCGGGCTGGGCGGGGGCAAACCACTCGGGGAAGGCCGCGATCACCGTGTGGGGCGAATGCAACCAGTGCCGATGGACTTCGCGCGACGGTGACAGCCCGTACTGCGCCCGCAGCGCGTTGAGACCGGGCGCGACCATCCGATCGAGCTGCCACGCCATGACACCGAGTGCGCCGTGCCGAGCCGCCAGCGGCAGGCGGCGCACCCAGCCGCCTCCGGGGACACACGGAAAGTCGTGCGCCGAGAGCAGACACAGTGGTGACAGGTGCACGCTCGCCGTACGCGGATGCCCGCGCTCAGCAGCGATACGCACAGCCAGCGCGAGCGTAGAGCCGACCAGCAGGCAGTGCGGGTCCTCGGTCCACGGCATCATTGCCTCCAGTGCGCGTGGCGCCGCGTGCAGGACGCGCGCCCACAACCGGCTGATGCCGCGTGCCGGGTCCCAGAGCAGCGGATCGGCGAGTGCCGCGCGGTAGTCTTCCGGCGTCCCGAGCGCGCACAGCGGCACGCCGGCTGCGTGCGCCTGCGGTTCGAAATACGCGCTGGTCGCCAGCGTCACGTCGACACCAAGCTCGACCAGTTGCCGGCCGATCGCGATGAACGGCAGCACGTCGCCTGCGCTGCCGATACAGTGCAGCAGAACGCGCGCGCGTCGAGCCGGTGCTACCGGATGTTCAGCTGCCAATGGATCACCTGCTGCATGATGAACGCGAAGTCGTGGACGGAGGCACCCCCGTCCCTATTTCATCGCCTTCATCTGCGCGATTCGCTTGACCTCTTCGGCACGGATGCGGCCGAGTATCGCGGCATCGGGATCCTTCCAGTTGCCGCCGGCTGCGCGCGCCATGTAAGCCGTGGCACGTGCGAACGCATCCAGAGGCAGATCCGCCTGACCGCCCTTGGGTGGCATTGCGCGCACACCCACCCAGGCATGCGCGGTAAGCACCTCCTGGCCTTCCTTGATCAGCGGCGCCCAGGCCGTGCGGTCGCCGAGCTTCGGCGCGTTGGCGACGCCAGCGGCGTGGCAGGCCATGCACACCTGCTTGTAGACCTGCTCGCCGGAGGCGGCCGTCTCGGCGGCAAATGCTGCTGGCGCCAACAGCCCGACCATCAGTACCAGCAGTGAAGCGCGCCTGCCCGGACGGGCGAGGGCGAGTGGATGGATCGATACCGTCATGTGTTCAGCCTCCAACCGTGACTCCCTGGTCCACTCTACTCCCATTCCTCCGCCGCGCGTACGCTGCATGGCAGCGTCGCCTGACCCACTCGCGCCGCGATCCCGGCTGTCAGGTCGGCGTAGGCCGGCCGGTCATTCGGTCGTGCTTCACGAAGTACTTCCGGGCCAGTGCGACGAGTTGCGCGTCGCTGGGCTGGTCGATCGTTTCGTAGCCGACGATCTGCGGCAGGGTTTGCGGCCGGTGCTTCTCGACGTAGTGCCTGAAGTCGGTCTGCGCCGTCTTCGAGCCGACCACCAGCGCCTCGCCTGTGCCGGCGAGCGCGTCGCAGACCGCACCGAAGAATTCGTGCTCGGTGCGCAGCTGGCTGCCATGCTGGCGCGTCGGGTGATTGTGCGCCCTGAGTGTCTGCGCCTCGATGTGGTCTTGGTCGAACTGCAGGATCTGGGCGGCATGGTGGTCGATACGGACGACTGCATGGAACAAGGTCATCTGGGCACTCCTGCAAAGAGGGGAACTGTTGAATGGGGAACAGCCCGGCAAAGGTGCCGCCGCCCGTCTGCGCCTGGCGCTCGCACGCCGACGCGCAGCCGGCGCAATGCAGGGCCCCAGGGTTCGGCGAGCAGGCGATCGAACAGGATGTCGACTGCACGATCGTGGCAGGCCCGGGCCCGCCGCCTGTTGATGAGGATCAAGGGATCTGTCGATTGCAGCATCGGCCGCCTTTTCGTGGCCGGGCGGCTTGCAGGAGCGCTGATAGAATGCCAGCGACAACAATACAAGCCTGCCGCGGCCTCCCGCGAGCCGGCGCCGTCAGGAGGAGTCCATGACCCGTTTCACGCTGAACGGACGCGCCGTGCAGGTTGCACTGCCTTCCGGCGAGCCACTGCTGCAGGTCCTCGCCAACGATCTCGGGGCCGACGGCCCCAAGTACGGCTGCGGCAAGGCGCAGTGCGGCTCCTGCACCGTGCTGATGGACGGAAACCCGGTACGCAGCTGCGTGCTGCCGCTGTCGGCAGCCGACGGACGCACCATCACCACGCTCGCCGGGCTTGCCGAGGGCGGTCGCCCGGGTCGGCTGCAGCAGGCGTTCATCGACGAGCAGGCCGCGCAGTGCGGCTACTGCACCTCCGGCATCATCCTGCAGGCGCAGGCGCTGCTCCAGCGCAACCCGAAGCCGAGCGACGCGCAGGTGCGCGCGGCACTCGACGGCAACCTGTGCCGCTGCGGCGCGCACAACCGCATCGTGCGCGCGGTATTGCGCGCGGCGAAGGGAGCCTGACATGGCTGGTGTCGCTCGCAGCGACCGCAGGCGCTTCCTGCGGCAGTCCGGGGGCTTCACGCTCGCCTTCTCGCTGCCCCTGCCGAGCGGGCTCGCCCAGACGCCAGCGGAGCCCGCGAAAGCCCGCCTGCCTGGCAGCCTCGATCGCAACCGCCGGCTCGACGCCTGGATCCGGGTGCAGCCGGCCGACCGCTCGATCCTGCTTATGGTGGGCAAGGTCGAACTGGGACAGGGCATCCTCACGGCCCTCGCGCAGCTCTGCGCCGATGAGCTGGACGTGAACATCGAGCGTATCCGCATCGTCTCCGGCGACACGGCGGTGGTACCCAACGAAGGGACGACCGCCGGCTCGTTCTCCATGCCTGACTCCGGCAATGCGGTTCGGCATGCCGCGGCCGAGGCGCGCGCGGCGCTGCTCGAGCTGGCGTCGACGCGGCTGGCCGTCGCCATGGCGAACCTGCGGGTGGACGATGCGGTGGTCATTGCCGACACCGGTGCGCGCACGACCTACTGGGATCTTCCCGCCGGCGAGGAACTGCGCCGTGAGGCCACCGGCAAGGTGCCGCCGAAGCGTTCCGGGCACCGCTACATCGGGCGCTCCGTACCGCGGCTGGACCTCACGCCGAAGATCCTCGGCCAGGCGATGTTCGTGCACGAACTGCGCCCGGAAGGGTTGCTGTTCGGGCGGGTGGTGCGGCCTTCGACCTATCGGGCGCGGCTGCTCGCAGCGGATACCGCCGCCGTGGAGCGCATGCCCGGCGTCGTCAAGGTCGTGCGCGACGGCAGCTTCCTCGGCGTGGTCGCGCAGCGCGAATCGCAGGCGAATGCCGCGGCCGAGGCACTCGCGCGCAGCTGTCGCTGGGAGACGCCCTCCGCGCTGCCGCGCACCGAAGGGGTGGAGGCCTGGCTGCGATCGGCACCGATCGCCCGTGACATCCCCACGCGCCGGCAGCCACGCACCACGCCTGGCGAGGTGATCCGTACGGTCGAGGCCTCCTACTTCCGCCCGTACCAGATGCATGCCTCGATCGGTCCCTCTGCTGCCGTGGCCACGATGGGCGCGGACGGCACGCTGGTCGTGCAGACCCACAGCCAGTCGGTGTTCGAGACGGCGACCGCGATCGCCGCGATGCTCGGGTTGCCGCGTGAGCGGGTGCGGCTGCAGCATGTGCAGGGCGCGGGTTGCTACGGGCACAACCTCGCCGACGATGCCGCCGCCGATGCAGCGCTGCTCGCGGTGCAGGTGCCCGGCCGTCCGGTGCGATTCCAGTACACGCGCGAGCAGGAGCACCGCTGGGAGCCCTACGGTTCGGCCATGCTGATCCGCACGCGGGCGGGCCTGGATGCGCAGGGCAAAGTCCTCGACTGGGACTTCGAACTCTGGTCGACGCCGCACACGACCCGCCCTGCAAACCAGCCGGGCAATCTGCTGCCGGCGGGCTATCTCGGCAAGCCGTTCGTGCAGCCAGTGCCGGCGAACAACGGGGCGCCCAACTACGCAGCCGATCGCAACGCGATCGCGCTCTACGATTTCCCCGGTCAGAACGTGCTCACGCACTTCATCACCGAGATGCCGGTGCGGGTGTCTTCGCATCGCGGGCTGGGCGCGTACGGCAACGTGTTCGCGATCGAATCCTTCATGGACGAACTCGCCCACGCGACGGGCAGCGACCCCGCCGAGTATCGGGTACGGCACCTGAATGACCCGCGTGCGCGCGACGCGATCCGCGCGGCTGCCGACCGCTTCGGCTGGTCGACCTGGAAGCGGTCTCCCGGGCGGGGACGTGGCATCGCCTTCGCCCGGTACAAGAACATCGCTGGCTACTGCGCGGTGGCGCTCGAGGTCGAGGTCGATTCGCGCAGCGGCAGCATCCGTGTGCTGCGTGCGGTGGCGAGCGCCGACAGCGGGCATATCGTCAGCCCGGATGGCGTCAGCAACCAGATCGAGGGTGGGCTGGTGCAGTCGCTGTCGTGGACGCTCAAGGAAGAGGTGCAGATGGACGAGACCCGGATCCTCTCCGAGGACTGGGCGAGCTACCCGATCCTCACCTTCTCGGAAGTGCCGCCCGTGGATGTGGTGCTGATCGACCGTCCTGGCCAGCCGTTCCTCGGCACTGGCGAAGCTTCTCAGGGACCCACGGGTGCAGCGCTGGCCAACGCGGTGTTCGATGCCACCGGTATCCGCTTTCGGCGCCTGCCGCTGACGCCGGCGCGGGTGCTGCAGGGGCTGCAGGAGAGGCGCGCCTGAGCTTCGCACTGCTGCAGTTCGGCTCCCAGCGGTCATTGCGTCCGCGCTGAGTGCGCGAGCCTGCTCTCCTGCCACTTCAATGGCTACGGCGAGAGCATCCTCGACGACAACCGGTGGCTGCCGGGCCAGTTGCGCGCGGGTTTCTCGATTACCCGCTCGCCCTGAGCGGGCCGTTCTTCAAGCCGAGCGGCTTCTGCGCCATCGAATGAAACCCTTGCGCAGTTCCTCCATCCACAGCACGCCGCTCGCCACGGCCACGATGGGCAGCAGATCGGCGAGCGGAATCGGCACCGTGTGAAACAGCGTGTTCAACGGCGGCCAGTACAACACCAGCGCCTGCAACACGACGCTCAGGGCCAACCCGCCGATCAGCCATCGGTTCCTGAAGATGCGAAAGGTCAACGCCGAACGCGTCGCCGACTGGCAGTTCAGCACGTTGAACCACTGGCACACCGCCAGCATGGTGAACGTTTCTGTGCGCACGATCTCGCAGGGTACGCCCACGCTCTGCCTCCAGACAAACCAGCCGAAGGTCGCGGCTACGGCCATGGGCGCCAGCAGGGCGATGCGCCAAAGCATCGCGCGGTCGAGCAACCGGTCGTTGCGCGGCACCGGCGCTCGAGCCATCTCGTCGCCATCGGGCGGGTCCATCACCAGGTTCACCGTCAGCGTGCTCTCGGTGACGATGTTGATCCAGAGGATCTGCACCGCGGCCAGCGGCAACGGAAAGCCACCCACCAGCGCCAGCAGCAGCACCAGCACCTCGTCGACCGAGGTGACGAACAGGAACAGGATCACCTTCTTCAGGTTGCCGTAGACCACCCGGCCCTGTTCGACCGCACCCACGATGGTCGCGAAGTTGTCATCGGTGATCACGATCCTGGCGGCACTCTTGGCCACCTCGGTCCCGGTGATGCCCATCGCCACGCCCACGTCGGCGCGGGCCAGCGCCGGGGCGTCGTTGACGCCGTCGCCGGTCATGGCCACCACGTCGCCGCGCGACTGGAGCGCTTCCACGATGCGCAGCTTCTGCGCCGGATGCACGCGCGCGAACACGACGATGCGGTCAAGGCCTTCCAGCAGTTCGGCCTCGTTCATCCGTTCCAGTTCGGCGCCGTCGATGCCGTGGTCGCCTGCGCGCGCGATGCCCAGTTCGCGGGCAATGGCCAGGCCCGTGAGCTTGTGGTCGCCGGTGACCATGATGGGCCGGATACCGGCTGCCCGACATTGGGCGACCGCCACCTTGACCTCTTCTCGCGGCGGGTCGATCTGACCGATCAGCCCGAGCAGCGTGGCACGACCCGCCAGCGCATCGAAGCCCGCTTGCGCTTCGAGTGCGTCGTCCGCCACCACTGCGACAGCCAGCACCCGCAGCGCCCGGGCCGCCATGCCTTCGGCAGCCTCCCGGGCCGCCTGGAGCGCTGCCTGGCCGTCGGCCGTGCACAGGCGCAATACGGCTTCCGGTGCGCCCTTGATGAACACTCGGCGTGGCGACGGCAAGCCGCCGTGACGTGTCGCCATCATCTGGGTATCGGAGTCGAAGGGCAACTCGGCTTCGCGAGTGCATCGCCGGCGCAGGGCGCCCACATCGATGCCGGCCTTGCCTGCGGCGACGAGCAGCGCTGCCTCGGTCGGATCGCCGAGAACCGTCCACTGGGTCGCGCCATCGTGGGGCGGCACCAGTTCGGCGTCGTTGCAGAGCGCGACGGCTTGCAGCAACGCATGGACGGCCGTGTCTCCAGGATCGATGGCGGCTCCGGCTTCGGTGAGCGCGCCCTCCGGCGAGTACCCTACGCCGCTGACGGCGACCGACCGCCCGCCAGGCAGCCACAAGACGCTGACGGTCATCTCGTTGCGGGTCAGCGTGCCGGTCTTGTCGCTGCAGATGACCGTGGTCGATCCCAGGGTCTCTACCGCAGAGAGGCGACGGATGATCGCACCGCGCCCTGCCATGCGCTGCATGCCGACAGCCAGTGCGATGGTCATCGCCACCGGCAGGCCCTCGGGCACCATCGACACCATCTGGCTGATCGCCACCATCAGCACGTCGGCGAAGGGCAGCCCGCGCACCAGGCCGAGCGCCATGACGATCCCGAACAGCACCAGGGCGGCGACCACGAGATAGCGGCCGAACTGTGCGATGCGCAACTCCAGGGGCGTCTTCGGCTCCGGTGCATCTTCGGTCAGGCGCGCGATGCCACCCACCTCGGTGTGGATCCCCGTCGCCGTTACCACCGCGCGTGCGCGTCCCGCGGTGATGTACGTGCCGGAGAACACCATGTTGCGGCGGTCGGCCAGGCCCGTGGCTTCGGGCAACGGTGCCACGTGTTTCGGTACCGGCACCGACTCACCGGTGAGCGCCGCCTCGGCCGCGGCCAACGAGGCCGCCTGCACCAGCCGCGCGTCCGCGCCCACCGCGTCGCCCGCAGCCAGCAGCAGGATGTCGCCGGGCACGAGGTCGCGCGCTGCGATGGTGCTTTCCGCGCCTTCGCGCAGAACCCGCACCTGCAGCGTCGACAGCCGGCGCAGCGCAGCCATCGACCGTTCGGCACGCCCTTCCTGGCAAGTGCCGATCAGGGCGTTCGCCAGCACGACGCCCAGGATGACGGCAGCGTCGCCCCAGTAACCCATGGCGCTGGCCAGTGCCGCAGCGACGAACAGGATGTAGATCAGCGGGCTCTTGAACTGGCTCAACAGGAGCAGGAAGACCGGGCGCCGGGCGGCTTCAGGCAAGGCGTTCGGCCCGTGCTCGACCATGCGCTGCGCAGCGCCAGGCGCTGACAACCCGACACCGGCTTCACAGCCCAGGTGTGCCAGGGCGGCGTCTGCCTGCAAGGCATGCCAGGCCTGGGGTGGGTTGGAGCGCTCGTTGGTCATCTCGCTTGCCCGCAATCGGCGCAGCCACCGGTATGGCGGCCAGCGCTCGAGGCGGAGCCGGCGGACGGTGGCCTGACTTACGTCGGTACCGCTTCAGGATACGCCGTGCGCCGTCGGATTCACACGAGTTCCGTCCGGTACGAGCCACGTCACCGCCGGCCCCACGCTGAGGTGCTGTCGACGCGGGGGCAGGGCCCGCACTTGCGTCTTCCGGCCCATGCCCGTACGCGATTCCGGCCCATGTCGACGACTGACGTCCCTTTCTCGCCCCGCCAGGGTCGCGCCCGGACACGCGCTACCTGTTTACCACCCTGCGCGGCCACGCCGAAGGCGGCTACATTCCTCCGCATTTCGACAACGAGCAGGCCCTGCGGCCGGGTTTTGCCCACCTGCGCGAGATCGTCGAGGCCGACATGTCGTCGTTCGTGCTCACGCTGTCGATGGCGCAGGCCGGGGGCGCGCTCGAGGTGTTCGACTGCCGGTGCGAGCCGGGCGATGCGCGCATGATCAGCGCCGACGGGGCGGTGCGCCCGCGTCTCGATGACCTCGCGTCGGTCGCCTTCCGCGTGCCGGCTGGCGACATGATCATCGTGGATTCCGGCCGATACCTGCACCGCGTGACGCCAGTGGTCGGCGCCTCGCGCCGCTGGACCGCCTGCAGCTTCATCGCGCGCGCGGCGCACCTGGGCTACTGGGACCCGCCGCCGCCGCCCGGTGCAACGTCCGCGCCGGGCGAGCAGTCGGCGCAGCGCTTCGCGCTCGCCTAGCACCGGCTCGACGAGCGGCTGCTCGCGCTGGCAGACCTTCGGCCCGGCCATGTCGTGCTCGATGTCGGCTGCGGGCTGGGCGGAACGCTGGATACCATCAACGAACGCGAGGTGCGGGTGGTGCTCTGCGGGCTGAACAGCGATCCGCGCCAGCTCGACCTCTGCAGACAGCTGCTTCCCCGGGCAGGCAACCGTTTCGTCTGGGTTGCCGCGGACGCCTGTGCGCTGCCCTTCGCGGCGTACCGCTTCGACCGGCTGCTCTGCGTCGAGGCGATGTTCCACTTCGCGTCGCGGCGCCGGTTCATGGCGGAGGCGGCGAGGGTGTTGCGCGCCTCCGGCGTGCTGGTGGCATCCGACCTGATCGTCTCGGCGGCGGCGCGCGCGCTCGACAGCCCGTCGTTTCCGATCCGCCGGGTGCTTGACGAAGGTTACGGCCCCTGGCCTGATTTCTGGGGCGAGGAGGGCGGGCACCATGGACTCGCCCGAGAGGCGGGCCTGCACTGCTCGGTGCTCGAGGACGTCGGCGAGCAGGTCCGCCCGAGTCATCGGTTCACCGCCCCCAGCGGGATCACCCTGCGCGAGGCCCTGGCCTCGCCCGCGGCGGGGCCGGCCGCGCGCGCGGCACTCATGCTGAAGTGGCTGCACGACGAGGGGCATCTGCGCTACGTGCTGCTGCGCCTCGAGCCGGCTGCACGATGAGCGCACTTCGCATCGCGCTCGCGTGCATGACGCCCACGCCGGACGGCGGCGAACTGGATGGGGCCACGCTTCCCAGCTACGGCATCCGCCGGGTACTGGCCGCCGTCGCCGGAGATCCCGCGCTCGCCCATGCGCGCATCGCCGTGGTCGATTTTGCACGTCCCGATCCGCAGGCCTACGTGGACACGCTGCTGCAGTTCGAGCCCGATCTCGTCGGCTTCTCCATCTACGTGTGGTCCACGCCCTGCCTGGTGGAGGTGGCGCGCCGGATCAAGCGCGCACGTCCGGCCTGTGCGGTGGTCTTCGGCGGCCCGTCGGCCCGGCGCGAACTGTTCGACCTTCCGGCCTATGCGCCTGCGCACGACTACATGGACGCGCTGGTGAGCTCGGAGGGCGAGGCGGTATTCCAGGATGTGGCCCGCCTTCCGGTGTTCACCCACGCGGCGCTGCGTGGCGTCGCCGGCCTGCACCTGCCCACGCCCGAGGGGTGGCTGCAGACCGCCCATCGTGATCCGATCGCAGACCTCGATGCGATCGCCTCGCCGTTCCAGCTCGGGCTGATGCCGCGCGGGTCGGTGGCGTACCTCGAGACCTACCGCGAATGCCCCATGTCCTGCCGGTTCTGCGAATGGGGTGCCGCCGAGACCTCCCGCGCCGTGTTCTCCGCCGACTACATCGAGCGGGAACTGCGGGCCTTCCGCGACCATGGCGTCCCGTCGGTGTTCCTGCTCGACGCGGGCCTCAACCTCAACGCGCGCGGCTTTCGCAACCTGGTCGAGGCGGAGGCGCGCACCGGACTGTTCCAGTCGGCCGACCTGTGGGCCGAGATCTACCCCACCCACATTCGCCGCGAGCACCTGGACTTCCTCTCGAGGGTGCGTGCGTCCTATCTCGGCGTCGGGCTGCAGTCGCTCGACCCTGACGTGCTGCGCGAGCACGATCGGCCGTTCGACCGGGCGCGCTTCGAGCGTGCGATGCGCGACCTGGTCACCGTGGCCACCCCTGAACTGCAGATCATCTTCGGCCTGCCGGGCGACTCGCCCGAGGGATTCCTGCGCACGCTGGAGTACGCCCGCTCGTTCCGGGTCGGGGTACGTGCCTATCATTGCCTGGTGTTGCCCGATGCCCTGCTGTCGCGCGCGCGCGAGGGCTGGGACATGCGCTTCGACCCGCAGACGCTCGCGATGATTGCCTGTCCGCCGCCGCGGCCGCCGGGTCGCACTGGTGGCGCGCTATCCCGCGCGTGACCGCGCGATGCCGCAGTTCATTTCGAACCACGGGCTGCGCATGGTCGAGGCGGCGCTGCGTACCGCGGGCCTCGAGGATCTCGAACTGAAGGTGTGGGACCTGTCCGGTGGCTCCGCCGCCGAACTGGTCTCCGCGCTCGTCGCCTGGGATCCGGACGTGGTCGGTTTTTCTGCCTACATCTGGTCTTTCGCCTTCTTCGTCGACGTCGCCCGGGAGCTCAAGCGCGACGACCCGTCGCGGCTGATCGTCTTCGGCGGCCCCTCGGCACGCCCGAGCATGTTCGGACTGCTGCCGTTCCGCGCCGCGCGCCGGTGGGTCGACGCGCTGGCGATCAACGACGGCGAGCACACCTTCGCGCAGATCGTCGCGGCGACCGACCGCAGCGCCGAGTCGCTCGCCGGCATCCCCGGGCTCGCTCTGCCCACGGAGCAGGGCTGGCAGTCGACGCCGGAGCGACCGCTCGCCGATCTCGATACGCTGGCCTCGCCCTACGAACTCGGGGTGGTGCCGGGCGGCGGGCTTGCCGTGCTGCAGACCTACCGTGGCTGTCCGATGACCTGCTCGTTCTGCGAGTGGGGCACGCTCGAGTCGCCGCGGCGGGTGCGCGGGGTGGCGCAGCTCGAGCGCGAGTTCTCGGGCATGGCTGCGCTCGATGTGCAGGGTGCGATCCTGGTCGATGCGGGGCTCAACCTCAATCCGCATGCCTTCCGCAACCTGCGCGAGGCGGTCGAGCGGCACGGGTTCCTGCGCGAGCGCGCGCTCGTCTGCGAGGTGTATCCGGCAGCGGTGCGCGACGAGCACATCCGCTTCCTCGGCGGGGTAGGGCAGGCGCTGGTGGGCATCGGGCTGCAGTCCTTCGACAACGGGGTGCTGGCGCATGTCGAGCGTTCCTACGACGAGCGCCGCTTCGAAGACACGCTCTGGCAGTTGAAATCGGTGTCGAAGGTGGCCGTGGAGATCATTCTCGGGCTGCCCGGCGACACGCCCGAGAACTTCCGCCGCAGCTTCGAGCGCGCCCGGGCCCTGCCGGTGGCGCTGCGGGTGTATCACTGTGTCGTGCTGCCCTCGGCGCTGATGGTGCGCGCGCCGGCGAGCTACGCGATGGATTTCGACCCGGTCACGCTGAAGATGCGTGCCTGCCTGGGCTGGACGGCACAGTCGCTGCGCCGCGAGTGTGAGCACGTGGCGATGAGGGCTGCCGCCGAGGGCGGCAGGGCGGGCGAGTACTTCTGGATCTTTCCACCGCCCGGCGAGCCCTACTGATCTGCGGTGACGGTGGTTGCTGCGAAGGCCACTGGGCTGGACCCGGATGCTTGTCCGTTGTAGCCGCACGCCCTGACACCCGCAGCATATCCTCGCGTTTCCCCGGGCAAACGCCAGAAAGAAAAGGTCCCGGATGCTATCCGAGCCCTTGTGAGTGGTGGAGGACGGTTGACCATGTGCAGACTGGCCGTAAGCGTCCGACCACCACCGTCTTGCCGACGTTGAGGTAGCCAGCGACGATGGTGTCCACCAAAACAGTTGGTGGACACATGGACTTGGAGCGCAAGGGATCAGGGGTCGAACCGTTGACGATCACCCGCAACGGTCGCCGGTACTTCGGTGCCGAGCACAAGCGGCGTGTCGTTGAGCAGTGCCTGGCCGCGGTATCTATGGCACATGGGTTCGACGCGAACCTGGTGCGCAAGTGGATTCGCGCCCATCAGGCGGCGCAAGCCGAAGCCATGGGGCGGCAGCGCCTGATTCCGGTGTCGGTGAGCGAGGTCGATGAGCCTCCCGCGCGGTTGGCTCGAAAAGCGACGAAGCGGCGGTCGATAAAGCCAGATCGTGCGCCCAACGATCGTCCGACCGCGGGCGTGATCGAGATCCAGATCGGGCACGCCGTCGTTCGACTGTACGTGCCCGTCGAGGCGGTCGCGCTGCACAACGTGCTGCGCTCGGACATACCCGATGATCGCGCTGCCTGCGGGCACGCGCAACCGGAGCTGGCTGCATGAATATCTGATCGGGCCCGGAACTCCGAGGGGCGATGCCAGTCTTAGAACAAGACCGGCATCGACGACGAGCACCGAATCGCGTGAACACCAACGCCGCACAGAACGAGCTTCCCGAAGAGATCGATGCGCTCAAGCGCATCGTGATCGAGCAGCGCGCCCGCATCGAAGCGCTCACGCTGTTCATCGCGAAGCTGCGGCGCATGCAATTCGGCCGATCATCGGAGCGCGTCACGCAGGAGATCGAGCAACTGGAGCTCGCACTGGACGAACTGCAGACCGAGACGGCGATCTCCGACAGAGCGGCTGCACGTGAGACGAAGGAAGACAAGGCGCCACGCGGGCGCAAGCCCTTGCCCGATCACCTGCCGCGCGAGCCGATCGTTCATTCGCCGGTCACGGGTGAATGCAACTGCCCCGACTGCGGCGGGCAGATGAAGCATCTGAGTGACGATGTGTCGGAGATACTCGATTACGTACCTGGGCGCTTCCGGGTGATCCGTCATGTGCGCCCGAAGTTCGCCTGCACGCGCTGCGACCATATCGCGCAGGCGAGCGCACCGTCGCGGCCGATCGCGCGCGGGCTTCCCGGCGCCGGGCTTCTTGCTCACGTGCTCGTATCGAAGTACGCCGATCACTTGCCTCTGTACCGTCAGTCGGAGATCTACGCGCGCGAAGGCGTCGACCTGGAGCGCTCGACGCTCGCCGACTGGGTGGCCGGGGGCTTCGCCTTGCTCGACCCGCTCGTCGACGCGCTCAGACGCTACGTTCTGGCCACCGGCAAGCTGCATGCCGACGACACGCCGGTTCCGGTGCTCGACCCGGGGCGCGGCAAGACCAGGACCGGGCGCTTGTGGACCTACGTGCGAGATGACCGGCCGGCTGGCAGTGACGATCCGCCTGCGGTGCTGTTCCGCTACGCCCCCGACCGCGCGGGCGAGCGACCCAGGCAGCACTTGAAGGGCTTCGCCGGAATCCTGCAGGCCGATGCCTACGCCGGTTTCAATGCCGTCTACGCAGGCGGCAAAGTCAAGGAAGCAGCCTGCTGGGCGCACGCGCGGCGTGGCTTCTACGATGTGCACCAGGCCACACAGTCGCCGATCGCGGCCGAGGCGCTGGCGCGAATCCGGAAGCTTTACGACATCGAAGCCGACATCCGCGGCAAGCCCCCGGATGAACGCAAAGCACAGCGCGAGCTGCGCGCTGTGCCGATCCTCAACGAGTTGCGCCAGTGGCTGCACGAGATGCTGGCCAGAACGTCGAAGAAGTCCGGGCTCGCGGTGGCTATCAGCTACGTGCTGACCCGATGGGGGGCGTTCACGCGCTACTGCGATGACGGGCGGATCGAGATCGACAACAATGCGGCCGAGCGGGCGCTGCGCACCGTGGCGCTAGGCCGGAAGAACTACCTCTTCTGTGGCTCGGACGCCGGTGGCGAGCGGGCGGCAGCCATCTACAGTCTCGTCGGCACGGCCAAGCTCAACGGGCTGGATCCCGAGGCTTACCTGCGCTACGTTATCGAGCGTATTGCTGAGCACCCGATCAATCGCCTCGAGGAATTGCTGCCGTGGTGCGTCCCCCCTCGAACCCGCTCTGCAATCCCGCCTGGCGGCGTAGACACCGGCCTGTACGCCCGGCGCCGACGAGATCGATCAGCCAATGATGGCTGAGTCAATACGGCGCTGATCGGACGCTTACCAACAAGAACTGGAAATTTAGGAAAGAGGTGGCCACAGGTGGGGGAATTTGGGTGGCCGCCGGGGCATCACTCCACAGGGTTGGCGAAAGACCGTAACCAGGGATCGAGGTGGGCAATGTCAAACGTGCCGGACTCGAGCATCTGCATCATCTCGGAGTAGATCTGCGTCGGCGCACGCTTCAAGTGCCAGCCGTTGACGCGCAGGAATACGTCGGCCGCGGCGAAGGCGATGCGCTTGTTTCCGTCCACGAACGGATGGTTGATCGCCAGGCTTTCCATCAATGCGGCAGCCTCAGCCACGATGTCTTCGTAGTAGCCCGTCTGCGGCCGGAATAGTGCAGCCTCGAGTGCCCCGGGATCTCGCACGCCCGGAGCGCCGCCATACCGCTGCATCAGCACGCTGTGCATGCCAAGCACATCGGCGACGGTCAGGTAGTCGCTTGCCACGATTTACTTGGCCAGGTCGCGGTAGAGGCTGTCGAACTCTTGCAGACTGGAGGCGAACGCGGTCATCACATGGCGACGGGGACGCTCTTTCTGTTGCCGGTCGATGTAGTCGCGCAGGGCATCATCGAGCACGGCCTGGAACTGGCGCCCCTGGCTTTCTGCGATGTGGCGCAATGCCGCGAGGACATCGGGCGCGGCTTGTGACGAAAACTTTTCGCGTGCGGCAGTGCTCATGGCACCCTCATCATGATTTTTCTTGACATTTCATGATAAAGCAAGATGGGCACTTGCGCTAGCGTCTAAAGAGTCCAAAGCGTGCTTGGTCGCCTTGGTTGACAACGAACCAGCGCGCGTAAGTGGTTGAATTTGAATGACCACCCGCTGCGCCTACCCGCAGGCCAAACAGAGAACAGAGACGGGGCCGGGGCGAAAAGCGGTCGATTTCGGTTACTTCGGCCGGCAGTCACCCGCAGCACATCGACGCGCTTCCCCGGGGAAACGCCAAAAGAAAGGGCCCGGAGACTATCCGAGCCCTTGTGAGTGGTGGAGGCGGCGGGAATTGAACCCGCGTCCGCAAGCCCTCTACAGCCAGGTCTACATGCTTAGTCTGACCCTTTGGATTTAACCGTTGATGCGCCGGCCGACGGGCTCATCTCGGGCGATCTACTGCGACTTTAATGCCGGGCGTCGTAGCCCCACTCGACACGAGGTCCCTGAATGGCTTCGCTGAGGGTTGCCCCTCCCGGCCCGGGACCTGACCGGTGCGAAGTCCAGCCGGATTAAGCGGCTAGAGCGTAACGCTCGTCGTTGGCGTTTGTAGCGTTTCCAGACTGGATTTACGAGGTATTCTGGCCCTCGGCATGCACTGATCTGCTTTGTAACCCGCGTCGAAACCGGGACGCCCCCATGAGAGGTACATGGTAGCGCAATCCCGGCTTTCAAGGGCATCGCGTTGAGCGGGCGCCTACCTGACGGGCGGCAGTCCAACGAGCAGGTCGAGCGGCTCCTCGATCATCCATGGCGCCCCCCAGTCGTGCGGGTCGGCGCCGTGCAGGTAGCCGTACAGCGCGATCACCGGCGTCATCCCTGCGGCGATGCCGGCTTCCACGTCGCGCCGATCGTCGCCGACATAGAGGCAGCGGGACGGATCGACGCCGATCCGCCGGGCTCCTTCGAGCAGCGGGTCGGGGTGCGGCTTGGCCTTGCCCGTCGTGTCGCCGCCGACCAGGCAGCCGGTACGCGTCGAGAGGCCGAGGCCGGCGACCAGCGGCACCGCGAAGCGTTCGGCCTTGTTGGTGACGATGCCCCACGACAGCCCGCGCGTTTCGAGGTCGTCGAGCAGTGCGGCCATGCCGTCGAACAGGCGGGAGTCGCGCACGAGGTTGTCTTCGTACAGTTGCAGGAAGCGGTCGCGCAGGGCGATGAATTCCGGGGCGTCCGGCAGAAGACCGAGGCCGGCCTCGAGCATGCCACGGGCGCCGTGCGAGACATGGGCGCGCAGTGTGGCGAGTGGTACCGGATCCAGGCCGCGCTCGGCACGCAGCAGGTTCAGTGCATACGCCAGATCGGGGGCGGTATCGGCGAGCGTGCCGTCGAGGTCGAAGAGTACACAGTCGACCGTCTGTGTCGTCCGCATCGGTGGCGCGCTCAAGACGGCTTCCGCGCGTGGATGATGTAGTTCACCGTTGCGTCGCTGCCCAGGCGGTACACCTTGGTGAACGGGTTGTACGTCATGCCGGTCACGCCGGCCGGCTCGAGGCCGCACTGGCGGCACATGCGTGCAAGTTCGGACGGGGTGATGAACTTCGCATAGTCGTGCGTGCCCCTGGGCAGCAGCTTGAGCACGTACTCCGCGCCGATGATGGCGAACAGGAACGACTTGGGATTGCGGTTGAGCGTCGAGAAGAACAGGTGGGCACCGGGTTTCGCGAGCGTCGCGCAGGCCGCGACGGTGCGCGCCGGGTCGGGTACGTGTTCCAGCATCTCCATGCAGGCCACGACATCGAAGCTCGCCGGCTGCGCCTCGGCCAGGGCCTCGGCGGCAATGGCGCGGTAGTCGACGGTCAGGCCGCTCTCCAGCAGATGCAGCTTCGCGACGCCGAGTGGCTTCTCGCCCAGGTCGATGCCGGTCACCTGCGCGCCGCGCGCAGCCATGGATTCAGACAGGATGCCACCACCGCAGCCTACGTCCAGCACCTGCTTGCCCGCCAGCCCGGCGATCCGGTCGATATGGTCCAGGCGCAGCGGGTTGATGTCGTGCAGCGGCTTGAACTCGCTGGTCGGATCCCACCAGCGATGGGCCAGTTCATTGAACTTGGCCAGTTCTGCCGGATCGGAATTGAGGGTGGTCATCAGTCTGCCTCGGGCGGGGTGAAGGGTGTCGGATGCTGCATCGAAGTCGGTCATCGGAAGTCGGGGCTCAGCTGCGCCCGTCCGCATGCACGGCCAGGCGGTGGCGCCATTCGGTTACTTCCAGTGACAGCGCAGCCGTGTCGATCGTCGTGAGCCGGCGGTCGTGCAGGCAGCGCCGGCCGGCAACCCAGGCATCCGTGACCTGTTCGCGACCGGCTGCGTAGGCGAGTTGCGACACCGGGTCGTAGCAGGGTTGCAGTTCGATCGCGGACATGTCCAGTGCGATGAGATCGGCGGCCTTGCCCGGTTCCAGCGAGCCGATCCGGCCGTCCAGCCCGAGCGCGCGGGCACCGCCCAACGTGGCCATCTCGATCGCGTCAAACGCAGGAATGGCTTCGGCCGAGCCGCTGACCGCCTTGCCCAGCAGTGAGGCAAGCCGCAGTTCGGCGAACAGGTCGAGCCGGTTGTTGCTCGCTGCGCTGTCGGTGCCCAGGCCGACATTGACGCCGGCGGCCGCCAGCCGGGCGATCGGTGCGAAGCCGCTGGCCAGCTTGAGATTCGAGGAAGGGCAGTGCGCGACATGCGCGCCGCGGCGGGCCAGCGTCTCGATGTCCTGCTCGTCGAGGTGTACGGCATGCACGGCAATGGTCTCGGCACCGATCAGGCCGAGGCGGTCCAGCCGCTCGATCGGGCGTACGCCGAACGCGGCCAGGCTGTCTGCAATCTCCTGCCGGGTCTCATGCAGGTGGACATGCACTGGCGTGTCGAGTTGCTGGGCATAGGTGCGGATGCGCGCGAAGGTGTCGTCGCTGACGGTGTAGGGCGCATGCGGCGCAAAGCAGAACGACAGCAGCGGCTCGCCGCGCAGCGCATCGCGGGTCGTGATGCCGCGCGCCAGGTAGTCCTGTGCATCGGCTGCATATGCGGTCGGGAACTCGATTGCGATCATGCCCAGGCTGGCGCGCATCCCGGCCTGCAGCACGGCGCGTGCCGCTGCCTCGGGGAAAAAGTACATGTCGTTGAAGCAGGTGATGCCGCCTCGCAGCATCTCGGCGCAGGCGAGGCGGGTACCGGCTTCGACGAACGGGTCGGACACGAACTTCGCCTCGGCCGGCCAGATGTGTTCCTGCAGCCAGCGCATCAGCGGCAGGTCATCCGACAGGCCACGCATCAGGGCCATCGCGGCATGCGTATGCAGGTTCACCAGGCCCGGCATCAGCAGGTGCTCGGGCAGGCTCACGCGCTCGTGCACGTCGATGTCCAACGTGGAAGCGCTCGGCAGCACAGCTTCGATCTGCCCGTCTCGCACCAGCACGGTGTGGTCGCGCAGCACCGTGCGCGCAGGACGCACCGGCACGACGATGCCCGCGTCGATCGCGAGGTCGAACGAGGGCATCGTCGTGCCAGTGCTCTCCCGGCTCATGCCGGCGGCATCGGAGGCACCCGGCATGCAGGGCCGGGTGGGCGCAGGAAAGTCGGTCGTCGGCGAGGCCATGGCAGCCGGAGCTTATCTGATCCCGGCCGCGATGCACTGCGTCGGACTTTGTCTCCGACATGGACCTCACAGCGACTCCGGAGCGATGCATGCCCCTCAGAAAGCAAAAAGCCCTGCACCGGAGTGCAGGGCTTTCTGTTGGAGCGGACTTGCTTACATCGTCGCAGCAGGCTTCGCGGCCGGCTTGGCGGCGGCAGGCTTCGGTGCCGGCTTCGGACGCGTGCCGGTCACTTCAACCGTGGTACGGCGGTTCGGTGCCAGGCAGTCGATCAGCTGCTTGCGATTCATCTTCGCATCGCAGAATTTGGTGACGTTCACCGGCTGACGGGGACCGACGCCTTCCCAGAAGATCAGTTTCGAGTCGAGACCGCCCGTGTTGACGAGGTAGTCACGCACGACCTGGGCACGCGCTTCCGACAGCTTCTTGTTGTAAGCAGCGCTGCCGATCTTGTCGGTGTGGCCGGTGACGATCACGACGTTCATCGTGACCGGACCCTTCTTCAGTTCCTTGAAGAGCTCGTCGAGTGCCGTACGGCCATCGGCGGTCAGGTCGGCTTTCGCGAACTCGAAGGGCACGTCCACGCGCTCGGAGAACGGCAGCGGTGCGGCCGGCTTCTTCACCTCGGGCTTCATCTCCGGTGCAGGCTTCACGACCGGGGCGGGCGGGGGCACGGGTTTCGCTACCGGCGCGGGCGGCGCGGGCGGCGCTTTCCGCGGCAGCAGATCGGGATCGCACTGCTCGGTGGCTTGTGCAGGCGTCCAGTTGCTGCTGCGGACGCAGACACCGTAGCCAGCGGCACGAACGGCCTCGCCAGTGCTGGTGATGAGATAGGCGCCTCGGTCGACCTGGGCCGAGGCAAGGCCGGCGGTCATCATCAGTGCGGCGGCGGAAAGGTTCAGACCGCTGAGGATTCGATTCTTGATCACTTCACTATGCTCCACGACTTCCTCCTTATTCTTACGAGGCGAAGTATTTCCGAAAAGGCGAGGGATTCTGCCGAAGCGTCGCGACCCGGCAACAACAAATCCGGCAACTGAGTTCAACGATCTGAGTCTAACACGCGGACTTAGGGTCCTTGAGCGCCAAAGATAGCTGGCTTTCCACATAAACCCCAGAAAGCTGGCGGATTGTAGGGAGATTTGTGGCGTCAACGCAACACGTATTCTCGGAATATCGCGGGAGCAATGCGGGTCCGTGTCCGGACGCCCCTGTCGAGTCTGCCGCGCACGGGGGCAAGGGCGGGGTCTGCCCGGATGATAGAATGCATGGCTTTGTTCATATCAACGCTCACCGACCGGCCATAGATGGATCAATTCGCCAAGGAAACAGTACCCGTCAGCCTCGAAGAGGAGATGCGCCGGTCGTACCTCGATTACGCGATGAGCGTCATCGTGGGGCGGGCGCTTCCGGATGTCCGCGACGGGCTGAAGCCCGTGCATCGGCGGGTGCTCTATGCGATGCACGAACTGTCGAACGACTGGAACCGGGCATACAAGAAGTCTGCCCGCATCGTCGGTGACGTGATCGGCAAGTACCACCCGCACGGCGATTCCGCGGTCTACGACACGATCGTGCGCATGGCCCAGCCGTTCTCGCTGCGCTATCCGCTGGTCGACGGCCAGGGCAATTTCGGGTCGGTGGACGGCGACAACGCGGCGGCGATGCGCTACACCGAGATCCGCATGTCCCGGATCGCCCACGAACTGCTGGCCGACATCGACAAGGAGACCGTCGATTTCGGGCCGAACTACGATGGTTCCGAGCGCGAACCGCTGATCCTGCCGGCGAAGGTGCCCAACCTCCTGGTGAACGGGTCCTCGGGCATCGCGGTGGGCATGGCCACCAACATTCCACCGCACAACCTGCGCGAGGTCGTCGCGGCCTGTCTCGCCCTGCTCGAGAACCCCGAGATCGATGTAGACGGGCTGATGGAGCACCTGCCCGCGCCCGACTTCCCGACGGGGGGCATCCTGTACGGCGTGTCGGGCATCCGCGACGCCTACCGCACCGGCCGTGGCCGTGTGGTGATCCGCGGTCGCACCCACTTCGAGGATATCGACCGCGGCCAGCGGCAGGCGATCGTCATCGACGAACTGCCCTACCAGGTCAACAAGGCGCACCTCCTGGTGCGCGTGGGCGAACTGGTGCGCGAGAAGCGCCTCGAGGGTATCTCCGAGATCCGCGACGAGTCCGACAAGTCGGGCATGCGCGCGGTGATCGAACTCAAGCGTGGCGAGGTTCCCGAGGTGGTGCTCAACCACCTGTACAAAGAGACCCAGCTGCAGGACAGCTTCGGCGTCAACATGGTCGCGCTGATGGACGGTCAGCCGCGCCTGCTGAACATCCGGCAGATGCTCGACGCATTCCTGCGCCATCGGCGCGAGGTCGTGGTGCGGCGCACCGTCTACGACCTGAAGCGTGCGCGCGAGCGAGGCCATGTGCTCGAGGGCCTGGCGGTCGCGATGTCGAACATCGACGAGGTGATCGCGCTGATCAAGGCGGCTGCGTCCCCGGCCGAAGCCCGGTCCGCGCTGATGGCTCGCGCGTGGCGCTCCCCCATCGTGGAAGAAATGCTGAACCGCGCGATGCAGGGCGCCGGTGGCGGCACCGCGATCTCGCGTCCGGACGGACTGGATGCCGCGTTGGGCCTGCAGGCCCAGGGCTACCGGCTCTCCGAGGTGCAGGCCCAGGCCATCCTCGACATGCGTCTGCAGCGCCTGACCGCACTCGAGCAGGACAAGATAACCGGCGAATACCACGAGGTCATGGCACGCATCGCCGACCTGCTCGACATCCTTGCGCGGCCGGAGCGTGTCACCCGCATCATCTCCGACGAGCTGACCGCGATCCGCGACCAGTTCGGCGACGACCGGCGCAGCGAGATCGTGCAGAACGCCGAAGACGTGAACATGGAAGATCTGATCACGCCGGAAGACGTCGTGGTCACCCTGTCGCACGGCGGCTACATGAAGGCGCAGCCGGTGGGCGACTACCAGGCGCAACGGCGCGGTGGCCGCGGCCGGCAGGCCACCGGTACCAAGGACGACGATTTCATCGAGAAGATGTTCGTCGCACACACCCACGACTACATCCTCTGCTTCTCCAGCCGCGGCCGGGTGTACTGGATCAAGGTCTACAACGTCCCGCAGGGCGGCCGCCAGAGCCGTGGCAAGCCGATCGTCAACCTGCTGCCGCTGGCCGAGGGCGAGAAGATCAACGCGATCCTCGCGGTGAAGGCGTTCGACGACCATCGCTTCGTGATCATGGCGACCGCCGACGGCACCGTGAAGAAGACGCCGCTGTCGGAGTTCTCGCGGCCACGTGCGTCGGGGATCATCGCGATCGACCTCGATCCGGAAGACTACCTGGTGGGTGTCGCGCTCACCTCCGGCACGCAGGACGTGATGCTGTTCTCCGAAGGCGCGAAGGCGGTGCGCTTCGACGAGCGCGACGTGCGGCCGATGGGACGCACGGCGCGCGGCGTGCGCGGCATGCGACTGCCCGAGGGCCAGCGCGTGATCTCCCTGCTGGTGGCCGACGAGGCGAACGGACAATCGGTGCTGATCGCCACCGAGAACGGCTTCGGCAAGCGCACGCCGGTGATCGAATACACGCGTCACGGCCGTGGCACGCAGGGCATGATCTCCATCCAGCCGAGCGATCGCAATGGCAAGGTGGTGGCCGCGCGGCTGGTGGCGCCCGCCGACCAGATCATCCTGATCACGACCGGCGGCGTGCTGATCCGCACGCGGGTCTCCGAAGTGCGTGAGATGGGCCGGTCGACGCAGGGGGTGACGCTCATCGCGCTGGACAGCGGCGAGCGCCTCGCCGGGCTCGAAACGGTGGTCGATTCCGACGAGGACGCGGGCAATGCCGACGTCGGCCCGGAGGGTGGCGCCGGCCTCGATTCCGGTGGCGACGCGCCCGCCGCATGAAGCGCGTGCTGAACTTCAGCGCCGGTCCCGGGGTGATGCCGGAGTCGGTGCTCGAGCGCGCGGCCTCCGAGATGCTGAGCTGGGGCGGGCGCGGCCTGTCGGTGATGGAGATGAGCCATCGCAGCGACGAGTTCATCGAAATCGCCGCGCGCGCCGAGGCGGGGCTGCGTTCGCTGATGGGCATCCCGTCGGGCTACCGGGTCCTCTTCCTGCAGGGCGGCGCGACGCTGCAGTTCGCGATGGTGCCGATGAACCTGCGGCGGGCAGGCGCGGGCGTCGATTACCTGAATACCGGCCAGTGGTCGAAGAAGGCGATCGACGAGGCGCTCAAGTCCGGTCCGGTCAACGTGGTGGCGACCGGCGCCGCGTCGAAGTTCAGCTGCATCCCGCCGCGCGAGGCCTGGGCGTGCGATCCGGCGGCGAGCTACCTGCACTACACCTCCAACGAGACCATCGGCGGCGTCCAGTTCCACCATGTCCCCGACGCGGGTCCGGTGCCGCTGGTGTGCGACATGTCGTCCGATATCCTGTCCGGCCCGGTCGACGTGTCCCGCTTCGGGGTGATCTACGCGGGCGCACAGAAGAACATCGGCCCGGCCGGGCTGACGGTGGTGATCGTGCGCGACGACCTGCTCGGGCGCGCGCCGAAGTCCACGCCCGCGATGCTCGACTATGCCGTGCAGGCGTCGAGCGAATCCATGTACAACACGCCGCCGACCTGGGCGATCTACATCGCCGGACTGGTTTTCGACTGGCTGCGCGACCTCGGCGGGCTGGACGAGATCGCACGCCGCAATGCCGAAAAGGCGAGGCTGGTCTACGACCTTTTCGACATCACCGAGTTCTACCGCTGCCCGGTGGCGCTGGCGGATCGCTCGCTGATGAACGTGCCGTTCACGCTGCGCGATGCACGGCTGGACGACCGCTTCCTGCAGGAAGCCGAGGCGGCCGGGTTGCAGCAGCTCAAGGGGCATCGCTCGGTCGGCGGCATGCGGGCGTCGCTGTATAACGCAATGCCGCGTGCCGGCGTCGAGGCTCTGGTCGCGTTCATGCGCGATTTCGAGCAGCGCAACGGCTGAGGCACTGGTGCGGCGTTACGATTCCGTCGATACGATTTGAAACCGAGAACAGGATCGAGGTTGCGATGAACGCGTCCCGCAGCGAACGCCCCGCAGAGGCTGCAGCAGTGGCGACGGCGCCTGACACGGCGCCAGCAGTGCCGGCGGCCCTGCTGGCCCTGCGCGGCCGCGTCGACGCGATCGACACGCAACTGCTCGGACTGCTGAACGAGCGCGCGCGCCTCGCCGGCGAGATCGGCCACCTCAAGGGTACGGGGCCGGTCTACCGTCCCGATCGCGAGGCGCAGGTCCTCGACAGGCTGGCGGCCGCGAACCCGGGCCCGCTGCCCTCGGACTCTCTGCGCCGCGTCTTCATCGAGATCATGGGCGCCTGCCGGGCGATCGAGGCGCCGCTCGTGGTCGCCTACCTCGGGCCGGCCGGCACCTACAGCGAAGAGGCGGTGGTCAGGCAGTTCGGCACGCTGGTCGAGCGTCGTGCCTGCGCGACCTTCGACGAAGTTTTCCGGGAGGTGGAGGCGGGCAACGCCCATTACGGCGTGGTGCCGGTCGAGAATTCCACCGAGGGCGCGGTCGGTCGCACGCTCGACCTGCTGCTGGCTACGCCGCTGTCGGTCACCGGCGAACTGTTGCTGCCTATCCACCACTGCCTGATGGCCGCTGCCGGCGGTGACGCATCCGCGCCGGTGCGTATCGTCTATTCGCACAGCCAGAGCCTGGGTCAGTGCGCGCGCTGGCTGGCGCGCCACCTGCCGGATGCGCGCCCGGTGCCGGTGGTGAGCAACGCCGAGGCGGCGCGGCAGGCGGCGGCGGAGCCCGGCACGGCCGCGATCGCCGGGCGCGCCGCCGCCGATCGCTACGGCCTGCAGGTGCTTCACCAGAACATCGAGGACGAGCCGCAGAACACCACTCGCTTCCTGGTTATCGGCCGCGAAGAAGTCGCCGCATCCGGGCAGGACAAGGTGTCCCTGGTGGTGGCGGCGAAGAACCAGCCTGGCGCCGTGCATGCGCTGCTCGAGCCGCTGGCGGCCAATGGCGTCAGCATGACGCGGTTCGAGTCGCGCCCGGCGCGTACCGGCCGCTGGGAATACATGTTCTTCGTCGACATCGAGGGCCATCCGTCGCAACCCCATGTCGCGCGTGCGCTGGCCGAGATCGAGACCCGCGCCACCTTCGTCAAACGCCTCGGTGCCTATCCCGCCGCGCGCGGCTGAGCCCGCCATGGCCGGCGCCCGGCCGCCGGCAAGGCGTACACGGCATCCCGCAACCCTGCAGCAGTCAATGAGCATCCCATGAGTGTCGAAGACCGCGCCCCCGCCCATGTGAAGGCGATCGCCCCCTACCAACCCGGCAAGCCGATTTCCGACCTTGCACGCGAACTAGGCCTGGACGAGGCGGGCATCGTCAAGCTCGCGTCGAACGAGAATCCGCTCGGCGTGAACGAGGCGGCACTGGCCGCCATGACCAGAGCGCTGGCCGAGGTCACCCGCTATCCGGACGGCAATGGCTTCGAGGTCAAGGCGGCGATCAGCCGCCGCTTCCGCGTCGATCCGGAGCAGGTGGTGCTCGGCAATGGCTCGAACGACGTGCTCGAACTGGCCGCGCGCGCTTTCCTGGTGCCGGGCAGTTCCGCCGTCTACGCGCAGCATGCCTTCGCGGTCTATCCGCTGGTCACCCAGGCCACCGGTGCGCGCGGCATCGAAGTGCCGGCGCGCGATTTCGGCCACAACCTGGACGCGATGCTGGCCGCGATCGAGTCCGATACACGGATCGTGTTCCTCGCCAACCCGAACAATCCGACCGGCACCTTCATCGACGGGGGCAGCCTGGCCCGGTTCATCGCGGCGGTGCCGCCCGACGTACTGGTGGTGCTCGACGAGGCCTATACCGACTATCTGCCGAAGGCGCTGCGCTACGACAGCGTCGCCTGGCTCGCGAAGCATCCCAACCTGATGGTGTCGCGCACCCTGGCCAAGGCCTACGGGCTGGCCGGGCTGCGCGTGGGCTTCGGCCTTGCCTCGCCCGCGGTGATCGACCTGCTGAACCGGGTCCGCCAGCCGTTCAACGTGAACAGCGTGGCCCAGGCCGGTGCGGTCGCGGTGCTGAACGACCCGGCTTTCCTCGAGCGCAGCTTCGAGGTCAACCTTGCCGGGATGAAGCAGCTGACCGATGGCCTGCGCGCCCTCGGTTTCGCCTACATCCCCTCGTGTGCGAACTTCGTGTCGTTCCGCGTCGGCCCGGCTGCCGAGGTGTTCGACCGCCTGCTGAAACAGGGCGTGATCGTGCGTCCGATCGCCGGCTACGGCATGCCGGAGTACCTGCGGGTCTCGATCGGAACGCGCGACGAGAACCAGCGCTTCCTCGATGCGCTGCGCACCGTCACCGCCGGGCTGCCCGGCGTGCTGTCCGGGAACGTGCGATGAGCTTCGACGTTTCGGGCGTGTCGACGCTGCGCTTCAGGCGCGTCGGCATCGTCGGTGTCGGGCTGATCGGCGGCTCCTTCGCGCTGGCGCTCAAGACCGTCAAGGCGGCCGATACCGTGGTCGGCTTCGGGCGCAGCCGCGCCAACCTCGACACCGCGCGCAAGATGGGCGTGATCGACCAGATCGCTACGGGGTGGGACGACATCGAAGGATGCGACCTCATCCTGCTCGCGGTGCCGGTCGGCCAGCTGCCGGAGGTTTTGCCGGTGATCGCACCGCGCATCGGCAGGGACACTGTGCTCACCGACGCGGGCAGCACCAAGCGCGACGTGGTGCTCTATGCCCGTGCCGCCCTCGGCAAGGCGCTGCCGCGTTTCGTGCCGGCCCATCCGATCGCCGGTGCGGAGAAGAGCGGGGCCGCCGCGGCCCGGCCGAACCTGTTCGTTGGCCGGCCGGTAGTGATCACGCCGATCGAGGAGACCGATCCGTTCGCGTTCAAGCGCGTGCGGGCGACCTGGCAGCTCACCGGTGCGAAGACCCTGCGCATGGATGTCGCCATGCACGACATGGCGCTGGCCGCGACCAGCCACCTGCCGCATGTGCTGGCGTTCGCGATGATGAACGAGATCGCCAGGCGTCCGCAGGCCGAGGCGATGCTGTCGCTGACCGGCGGCGGCTTCCGCGATTTCACTCGCATCGCCGCGAGCAATCCCGAGATGTGGCGGGACATCTGCCTGGCGAACCGTGACTCCCTGTGCAACGAGATCGACACGTTCAGCGCGCGCCTTGCGCAGCTGCGGCACTGGATCGCGATGGGCGACGGGCCCGCGCTCGAGCGCGAGTTCGAGTCCGCTCGCGTGGCGCGCGAGGGGCTGACCACGATGCTAAACGCCAGCGCCCGGCCGCGCGACTGAGGCGTGCCACCGGCAACAGGATCCGACATGGCCCATGCTGCGCGACGCGAATACCTCGACCTGCCCGCGCTGTCGCGCGCGGCGGGCACGATCCGGCTGCCCGGGTCGAAGAGCATATCCAACCGGACGCTGCTGCTGTGCGCGCTCAGCGAGGGGCGCACGCGCGTGCTCGACCTGCTGCGCTCGGACGACACTGCCCGCATGCTCGATGCGCTCGAAGGGCTCGGCGTGGACATTGTCCAGTCCGTCGACGGCAGCGCGCAAGGCGGTGGCCTGACGGCGATGGTCGAGGGGTGCGGCGGCAACCTGCCGGTACGCGAGGCCGATCTTTTCCTGGGCAACGCCGGCACCGCTTTCCGGCCGCTGACCGCCGCGCTGGCCGCCGTCGGCGGGCACTACCGGCTGAGTGGCGTGCCGCGGATGCACGAGCGCCCGATCGGCGATCTGGTCGACAGCCTGCGTGCACTGGGCGCGCACATCGATTACCTGGGCAACGAGGGCTACCCGCCACTGGAACTGCATCCGGCCCGGCTGGTCGTCAGGCGCCCGATCAGGGTGCGTGGCGACGTGTCCAGCCAGTTCCTCACGGCGCTGCTGCTTGCCGCGCCATTGATCGGCGCGCCGACCGATGCCGGTGGCGCTCCGCTGGTGATCGAGGTCGAAGGGGAACTGATCTCGAAACCGTATGTCGAGATCACGCTCGCGTTGATGGCGCGGTTCGGCGTCGAGGTTGCGCGCGACGGCTGGTTGCGCTTCACCGTGCCAACCGGCGCGCGCTACCGATCGCCCGGTACCGTCCATGTCGAGGGCGATGCATCGGCTGCGTCGTATTTCCTGGCGGCCGGGGCCATCGGTGGCGGGCCGGTACGGGTGAACGGTGTCGGCCGGTCCAGCATCCAGGGCGATGTCGCGTTCGCCGATGCCCTGCGCCTCATGGGGGCACGAGTGGACCTCGGCGACAACTGGATCGAAGCTGCCGCGCCGCAGGGACGCCTGCGCGGCATCGACCTCGACTGCAACCGGATTCCCGACGCCGCGATGACGCTCGGCGTGCTGGCCCTGTTCGCCGATGGCCCGACCACGCTGCGCAACATCGCAAGCTGGCGCGTCAAGGAGACCGACCGAATACATGCGATGGCCACCGAACTGGCAAAGCTCGGCGCCGCCGTCGAGGCCGGTGCGGACTACCTGCGCGTCGAGGCGCCGGTGGCGCTTCTGCCGGGGGCGGCGATCGACACCTACGACGACCACCGTATCGCAATGTGCTTCTCGCTCGCGGCACTTGGCGGAGTGCCTGTGCGGATCAACGATCCCGACTGCGTGGCCAAGACCTTCCCTGATTATTTCGACGTGTTCGCGTCGATCGCGGCATGAATGCGCCCGTCCCCGGCACGGTGCCGGTGATTGCGATCGACGGGCCGACGGCTTCCGGCAAGGGCACGATCGCCCAGCGGGTGGCCATGGTGCTCGGCTTCCACTACCTGGACAGCGGTGCGCTCTACCGCCTGACTGCGCTGGCCGCGCTGCGTGCCGGCGTGCCGACCGGCGACGCGGCACGTGTAGCATCGGTCGCTGCCAGCCTGCCGGTGGCGTTTCCGGACGGTCGAATCGAACTGGCGGGCGAGGAGGTCGGCGATGCAATCAGGGCCGAGCCGATCTCGGAGGCGGCATCGATCGTCGCCGCCCATCCGGCGGTGCGCGATGCGCTGCTCGATCGCCAGCGTGCCTTCCGCGAGCCGCCGGGACTGGTGTCGGATGGCCGCGACATGGGCTCCGTGGTCTTCCCGGACGCCGTCCTGAAGGTGTTCCTGACCGCGACTGCCGAAACGCGCGCCGAGCGCCGTTATAAGCAGTTGATGGGAAAGGGATTACCTGCTAACCTTCAGACAATCCTTCATGATCTGCGTATGCGTGATGCCCGTGATTCGGGACGTGCAGTCGCTCCTCTGCAGGCAGGCGCACCCGAGGCTGTCCTCGATTCCGACGATTTGACGATCGAACAGGTCGTTTCGATCGTCCTGGAACGGTACCGCATCGCCGTGCGTGTTCAGGCGTTCGGCCGTTCCGCCGGCGCAGGTGGTTCGACACTCCAGGATTGACGGCGGGTCATACGGCAGGCGGGTTGCTAGCTGCCGGGGTCCGTGGCAGCCCGGAGGTGAACCAGCGGCGCATCGGAGCACTCCCTGTCGCCCGGTAGCGTGTTCGCCGCAACCGGGTGCCGTCATGGGACAGGGCCGGATTCTTCTCCTTACCCACCCCGGTGCGAACCCGGAAACAGAAAACACAGGTCACCTACCGCATGTCAACCGCCACCGCTTCTGCTGCTGCCTCCGCCGTCTCCAACGCCATCTCCCAGCATCCGCCGGAGAGCTTCGCCGCCCTGTTCGAAGAAAGCCTGTTGCGCAAGGAAATGCGCCAGGGTGAGGTGATCACCGCCGAGGTGGTCCGTGTCGACCCCAACTACGTGGTCGTCAACGCAGGACTCAAGTCCGAGAGCTACATCCCGGTCGAGGAGTTCCACAACGACCGCGGCGAAGTCGAAGTGCAGGCCGGCGATTTCGTCAGCGTGGCGATCGAATCGCTGGAGGATGGTCACGGCGAGACCCGCCTGTCGCGCGACAAGGCCAAACGGCTGGCCGCCTGGCTAGCTCTGGAAGATGCGCACAACACCGGCTCGGTGGTGCAGGGCATGGTCAACGGTGCCGTCAAGGGCGGCCTGACCGTCATGATGGATGGCATTCGTGCCTTCCTTCCGGGGTCGCTGGTCGACCTGCGTCCCGTCAAGGACACCTCCGCCTACCAGGGCAAGCTGCTCGACTTCAAGGTCATCAAGCTCGACCGCAAGCGCAACAACGTGGTCGTTTCGCGCCGTGCCGTGCTGGAGCAGACGCAGGGCGCCGAGCGCCAGCAGTTGCTCGAGACGCTGAAGGAAGGTTCGGTCGTCAAGGGCATCGTCAAGAACATCACCGACTACGGTGCGTTCGTCGACCTCGGCGGCATCGACGGCCTGCTGCACATCACCGACCTGGCCTGGCGCCGGGTCAAGCATCCGTCGGAAGTTCTGGCGGTCGGCGATGAAGTCGAGGCCAAGGTGCTCAAGTTCGACCAGGAGAAGAACCGCGTCTCCCTGGGCCTGAAGCAGCTCGGCGAAGATCCGTGGGTCGGCATCTCGCGCCGCTATCCGTCGGGCACCCGCCTGTTCGGCAAGGTCAGCAACATCACCGACTACGGTGCGTTCGTCGAGATCGAGCAGGGTATCGAAGGCCTGGTGCACGTATCCGAGATGGACTGGACGAACAAGAACGTCAACCCGGGCCGCGTCGTGCAGGTCGGCGAGGAAGTCGAAGTCATGATCCTCGAGATCGACGAAGACCGCCGCCGTATTTCGCTGGGCATCAAGCAGTGCATGGCGAACCCGTGGGACGAGTTCTCGATGACCTTCAAGAAGGGCGACAAGGTCGCCGGCCAGATCAAGTCGATCACCGACTTTGGCGTGTTCATCGGCCTGCCGGGCGGCATCGACGGCCTGGTGCACCTGTCCGACCTGTCGTGGTCGGCGCCGGGCGAAGAGGCCGTGCGCAACTACAAGAAGGGCGACGAGGTCGAGGCGATGGTGCTGTCGATCGATGTCGAGCGCGAGCGCATCTCGCTGGGCATCAAGCAGTTCGAGGGCGATCCGTTCAACAGCTTCGTCTCGCGCTACGACAAGAACAGCATCGTCAGCGGCACGGTGAAGGCGATCGATCCGAAGGGCGCCGTGATCATGCTCGAGGGCGAGGTCGAAGGCTACCTGCGGGCTTCCGAAGTGGCGCGCGACCGGGTGGAAGACATCCGCACGCACCTGAAGGAAGGCGACGTGATCACCGTCATGGTGATCAACATCGACCGCAAGAACCGCGGCATCAACCTGTCGATCAAGGCCAAGGAAATGGCCGACGAAGCATCGGCGATGCAGCAGGTCACCCGAGAGCAGCCGTCCAATGCGGGCCTGACCAACCTGGGCGCGCTGTTGAAGGCCAAACTCGACAACAAGTCGGAGTAATCGTCCGCCATGACCAAGTCGCAGCTGATCGCCAACCTTGCGGCGCGTCATACGCAACTGGTCGCGAAGGACGCCGAGCTCGCGGTCAAGATGATACTGGACACGATGGCGCACAGCCTCGCGGACGGGCATCGAATCGAGATCCGCGGGTTCGGCAGTTTCGCCCTCAACTACCGACCGCCCCGGGTCGGACGCAATCCGAAGTCCGGCGAGAAGGTGCACGTGCCTGCAAAGCACGTGCCGCACTTCAAGGCAGGCAAGGAATTGCGCGAACGCGTCGACGTCGCCGGCGCGTGAGCGCCGTCGACCCGGATTCTTCCCCTCGTGCCTAGCTTTCCTGCACGGGAGTCGGTTGCCAGCAACGGGGCGCCTTTGCCGGTACCGCCCGGCAGACCTTCCGCGCTGCAGCGCCTGCTCGGTTACGTGGCGCTTGCGATCAAGCTGGGCCTGTTCGCACTCGTTTTCGTGCTGGCGGTCAAGAACAGCGAGCCGGTCACGCTCCGTTTCTTCCTCGGGCGCGAGGTCGAGACGTCGCTCGCGCTCGCCCTGGTGGCCGCGCTCTGTGCCGGCGCGTTTTTCGGCGTGCTGGCCATGGCGGGGTATGCGTTCCGCCTGCGCCGCGACGGATCGCGCGCACGGGCGGAAGCGGTCGCGCTGCGTCACGAACGCGACGATCTGTGCGTCGAACGCGACCGACTGCGTGGCGAACTCGCGGTGCTGGCGCCAGCCGCACCGGCGACAGCGGATACAGCGCTGCCGACGGCCGGCGGTACGGCCGCTGTCCGCCCGGTGCCCCATGGACTTTGAGTACTGGTGGCTGCTCGCCTTCCCGACGTTCTTCGGTCTGGGATGGCTTGCTGCGCGCATCGACATCAAGCAACTGGTGACCGAGTCGCGAGCGCTGCCGGTCTCCTATTTTCGCGGCATCAACTTCCTGGTCAACGAGCAGCAGGACAAGGCGATCGAGGCGTTCATCGAGGTCGTCAAGGTCGACCCCCAGACCGTCGAGCTGCACTTCGCGCTGGGCAGCCTTTTCCGCCGGCGCGGCGAGGTCGAGCGGGCGATCCGCATGCACCAGAGCCTGGTCGACCGGGAAGACCTGCCTGCCGAGCAGCGGCTGGACGCGATCTACGAACTCGCCCAGGACTACCTGAAGGCTGGCCTGCTCGACCGCGCCGAGGAGCTTTTCAGAAAGCTCGAAGGCACGGCGAGGGAGGATCTCGCGGCGCTTGCTCTGCTCGAGATCTACGAACAGGAACGCGAGTGGGAGCGCGCGATCGAGACAGCGCGCCGCGCCGAATCGCGCGACGGGCGCTCGTTCCAGATGGACATCGCCAACTACTATTGCGAGCTGGCCGCCAACGAACTCGCCCATGCCCGCCCCGAGGAGGCCAGCCACCACCTCGAAAAAGCGCTGGCCGGCCACCGCAAGAGCGTCCGTGCAAGCATCCTGCTCGGCGACATCGAACTGGCGACCGGGCAGGTCGAGGCGGCAATCGACGCCTGGAAGCGGATCGAGTCGCAGAATCCGGCCTATCTGTCGATGGTCGCTGAACGGCTGCTGAATGCCTACCGGACCCTCGAAAAGCCCGAGGTCGGCCTGCGTCTGCTTCAGTACTACCTGGCGAACCATCCGTCCCTCGACCTGATGGCCGTGGTGTTCCAGGCGACCCTAGAGCAGCAGGGGGCCGAGGACGCCTACCGGCTGGTGCGCGACGAACTGAAGCGCACTCCGACGTTGATCGGGCTCGGCAAGCTGCTCGAGGCGCAACTGGTCACCACGCCGATCGAACAGCGTGCCGACCTCGAACTCATCCGCAACGTGGTGCAGCAGCAGACGCGCAGCCTGGCGATGTATCGCTGCGACCAGTGCGGCTTCAAGGCCCGCCAGTTCTACTGGCACTGCCCGGCCTGCCGCGGCTGGGAGACCTATTCGCCGAAACGTACCGAGGAACGTGAATTGAGCGTCTGAAGGGCTTTTCGATCCGCTGTCCTGCAAGGGTCACTTTGCCCCTGTACTGTGGCACCTCTCATGAACTTCAAGTCCATTCCATGACCCTGACGATGACCGACCAGTCCTCCTTTCCGATCGGACCGCGCGTGATCGTCGCGCTCGATCTCGCCAGCGCCGACGCAGCGCTCGAGATGGCGCGTCGGCTCGACCCTCGCCGCTGTCGCGTGAAGGTTGGCAAGGAACTGTTCACGACCGGCGGCCCTCTGCTGGTGACGCGGCTGCGCGCGATGGGCTTCGAGGTGTTCGTCGACCTGAAGTTCCACGACATTCCGAACACCGTGGCGGCCGCCTGCCGCGCAGCAGCCTCGGACGGGGCCTGGATGCTCGATGTGCATGCGAGCGGCGGACGGCGGATGATGGAAGCCGCGCGCGAGGCGCTCGCCCCGTTCAGCCGGCGTCCGCTGCTGGTCGCGGTGACGGTTCTCACCAGCATGGATGCACGCGATCTTGCCGAGGTCGGGGTGCCCGCCGATCCGGAAGCGCAGGTGCTCAGGCTGGCGCTTCTCGCCAGGGACAGCGGCATGGACGGCGTGGTGTGTTCCCCGCGTGAGGCACGCCTGCTGCGTGAGCATTGCGGGCCGGGTTTCGTGCTGGTTACCCCGGGCGTGCGGCCGCCGACAGCCGCGGCCGACGACCAGTCGCGCATCGCGACGCCGGCGGAGGCGGTCGCCGCCGGGGCGCACTACCTGGTCATCGGACGGCCGATCACACAGGCGGCCGATCCTGTTGAGGCACTGTCCTCGATCATCGAACAGACCGGGGGCTAGCCGATGAAACTGACGGTGATCGGTACCGGATACGTGGGCCTCGTCTCGGGCGCCTGCTTCGCCGACCTCGGCAACGATGTTCTGTGCCTCGATATCGACGAGCGCAAGATCGCGCAGTTACGGGCCGGCGGCATCCCGATCCACGAGCCGGGGCTGGAGGCGATCGTCAAGCGCAATGTCGCCGCCGGGCGCCTGACCTTCACGACCGACCCGCAGCAGGCCGCAGCGTTCGCCCGGGTGCAGTTCCTCGCCGTCGGCACGCCGCCGGGGGAAGATGGCTCGGCCGACCTGCAGCACGTGATCGCCGCGGCAAGGTCGATCGGCCAGTACCTCGACGGCTATCGCGTGATCGTCGACAAGTCCACGGTACCGGTGGGTACCGCCGATCTCGTGCGCGAGGCGATCGCCGGAGAACTCGCGCGGCGCGGCGTATCGTATCCGTTCAGCGTGGTGTCCAATCCCGAGTTCCTGAAGGAGGGTGCGGCGGTCGAGGACTTCATGCGGCCCGACCGCGTCGTGCTCGGCGTGGACGACGAGCGCGCGCTGCGCATCATGCGCGAGCTGTACGCACCGGTCCAGCGCAACCACGAGCGGCTGATCGTGATGGACGTGCGCTCGGCCGAACTCACCAAGTACGCAGCCAACGCGATGCTCGCGACACGTATCTCCTTCATGAACGAACTGGCCAACCTGGCGGAGCGGCTCGGGGCGGACATCGAGCAGGTGCGCAAGGGCATCGGTTCCGATCCCCGCATCGGCTACCACTTCCTGTATCCCGGTGCCGGCTTCGGAGGATCGTGCTTTCCGAAGGATGTGCGGGCGCTGCGCCGGACCGCGCAGCAGTACGGCATGGAACTGGCCATCCTGGAAGCGGTGCACGACGTGAACGAACGGCAGAAGCAGGTGCTGGTCGACAAGGTCGTGGCGCGCTTCGGCGAGTCGCTCGCCGGCCGGCGCTTCGCGCTCTGGGGGCTCGCGTTCAAGCCGAACACCGACGACATGCGCGAGGCGCCTAGCCTGGTGATCATCGACGCGATTCTCGCGCGGGGTGCCACCGTGAACGCCTACGATCCAGTGGCCATGGATGTCGCGCGTGGTCTGCTCGAGGCGCGCGCCGGCGTCACGTTCTTCGACAGCGCACATGCCGCGCTGCAAGGCTGCGATGCACTGCTCGTGGTCACCGAATGGAAGGAATTCCGCAGCCCCGATTTCGAGTCGATCCGCCGCGAGCTCAGGCATCCGGTGATCATCGACGGGCGCAACCTGTACGATCCCGCGATGGTGACCGACGCCGGGATCGAGTACTACCCGACTGGTCGGGCGCAGTCGAAGGCGTCCGAGGCACCATGAAGAACCCTCCGCGCCCCGAGGGTTCGCATCCGGGCGTCTATTCCCATGAACGCGCCAGCACGGGCCGCGTACTGGTGGTCGGTGACGTGATGCTCGACCGCTACTGGTTCGGCGCGGTCGAGCGTATTTCCCCCGAGGCGCCGGTGCCGGTGGTGCGCATCGAGCGCAGCGAGGAGCGGCCCGGCGGAGCGGCGAATGTGGCACGCAACGCAGCCGCTCTAGGCGCGCGTACGCGGCTGCTGTGCGTGGTCGGCGATGACGAGGCGGGCGCCACGCTCGAGCGCCTGCTCGGTGCAGAGCGCGTGGTCGCCGACATGCACTGCGACCGGACCATCTCGACCACGGTCAAGCTGCGGGTGATCAGTCGGCAGCAGCAGCTGATGCGCATCGATTTCGAAACGCTGCCGAGCCACGAGGTGCTGGCCGCCAAGCTCGCCGCGTTCGAGGAGGCGCTGCCCGAGTCGGACGTGGTGATCCTGTCCGATTACGCCAAGGGTGGGCTCGCCCACATCGAACGGATGATCGCGGCGGCTCGCGCGGCGAACAAGCCTGTGCTGGTCGACCCGAAAGGGGAGGATTACCAGCGCTACCGTGGTGCCACGCTGCTCACGCCCAACCGCAGCGAGTTCCGGCAGGTTGCCGGGAACTGGAGCGGCGACGCTGCCCTGGCCGACAAGGCACAACGCATGCGCGCCGACCTCGGCCTCGAAGCCCTGCTCGTCACGCGTAGCGAGGAAGGCATGACGCTGTTCGACGCCGACGGCATGCATCACCAGCCGACGCATGCGCGCGAGGTCTACGACGTCAGCGGGGCCGGCGACACGGTGATTGCGACTATCGGCGTGATGCTCGCCTGCGGCGCAGCGCTGCCGGAGGCAATGCGCGTGGCCAACCGCGCCGCGGGAATCGTCGTCGGCAAGCTGGGCACGGCGGTCGTGCATCCGGAAGAACTCGCTGCGCCCATGCAGGAAGGAAACTGAAGATGGCAGGCTACTACATCGTCACCGGCGCGGCCGGGTTCATCGGGTCCAACCTCGTGCGGGCGCTCAATGCGCGTGGCGAGCGGGACATCATCGCAGTCGACAACCTCACGCGCGGCGACAAGTTCAGCAACCTGGTCGACTGCGAGATCGCCGATTACTTCGACAAGAAGGACTTCTTCGAGGCCTTGTCGAACGGTGCGTTCGAAGGCGGTATCGAGGCCGTGCTGCACCAGGGGGCCTGCTCTGACACGGTCGAGTCCGACGGGCGCTACATGATGGACAACAACTACCGCTGGACGGCTGAACTGATCGAGTTCTGCCAGGCCGAGGAGGTGCCGCTGGTGTACGCATCGTCGGCTGCGGTTTACGGCGGGAGCGGCGTGTTCCGCGAGTCGCGCGAGTTCGAGCGGCCGCTGAATGTCTACGGCTATTCCAAGTTCCTGCTCGACCAGGTCGTACGCCGGCAACTCGCCGTGCGAACTGCTCCGATCGTCGGGCTGCGCTACTTCAACGTGTACGGCCCCGGCGAGCGCCACAAGGGGCGGATGGCGTCGGTGGCCATGCATTTCTTCGACCAGTACCGGGCCACCGGCAAGGTCCGCCTGTTCGCAGGCTCCGCTGGCTACGGCGATGGCGAACAGCGGCGCGACTTCGTATCGGTCGACGACGTGGTGTCGGTGAACATGCATTTCCTCGGCAAGGCCGACGCCAGCGGGATCTACAACTGCGGGACCGGCCGGGCGCAGACGTTCAACGATGTCGCGGTAGCGACCGTGAACGCCTGCCGCGCGCAGCACGACCAGGGCTCGCTGTCGCTCGACGCGATGCGGGCCGCGGGGCTGATCGAGTATTTCCCGATGCCCGCCGACCTCGCGCGCAAGTACCAGAGTTTCACCGAAGCCGACCTGTCGCTGCTGCGGCGCACCGGCTATGCTGCGCCGTTCGCGGGTGTGGGCGAGGGCGTCGTGCGCTACGTGGACCATCTCGCGCGCGCTGCGTAAGCTGCGCGGCTACGCAGGCCTTGCGGGGCGGCGTGGATCAGAACCAGGCGATCCCGGTGCGCCCGCGCGGATCGCTCGCCGTGCTGACCTCGCCGCTGGCTCTGTCGATGTGGACGACCTGCATGTTGCCCCACGCACGGCCACCGATCGTGACTGCATGGCCCCGGCTGCGCAGCGCGTCGATCCAGTCGTCGGCAAACGCACCCGGCTCGACCTCGATCCGGTCAGGCCTGAACTGGTGGTGATAGCGTGGCCGTGCCACCAGCACGGCCGGCGAGGGTGGATCGTCGGAGGTGATGTCGAGCACCGCCAGCAGCAGCATGCTGATGATGCGTGAGCCTCCGGGCGCCCCCAGGACATGGACGCCGCGGGCCGTCTCGACGAACATCGGCGTCATGCTGGACAGGGGACGCTTTCCGGGTTCGATCCGGTTCGCTTCGCGCCCGGTCAGCCCGTAGGCGTTCGGCTGTGCACCGGGCAGCGCGAAGTCGTCCATTTCATTGTTCAACAGCACGCCGGTGCTGCCGGCGATGAACCCGGAGCCGAACAGCGTGTTGATCGTGAGCGTCGCCGCGACCCGGTTGCCGTCGCGGTCTACCACCGACAGGTGGGTCGTGTCGGTGCTCCCGCGCGCAGCCGGGCTGTCGCCCAGGCGGCTGCTCGGGGTCGCCTGCAGAGGATCGATATCGGCCCCGCGCGCGCGCAGGTGCGCTTCCGACAGCAGCCGGTCGAGGGGTACCGGGTCGTAGTCGGGGTCACCGAGCCAGCGGGCCCGCTCATCGAATGCACGCCGCAGCGCCTCGGAAACCAGGTGTGCGCCTGCCGGCGACCGGTGCTCCAGCGCGCCGAACCGCGACAGCATAGCCAGGCTCTGTGCAATCACCACGCCGCCGGACGACGGTAGCGCAGCCGCGGTGATCGTGGCGCCGCGGTACTCGAACCGCATCGGCGGGCGTTCGACGACGGCATAGGCGGCGAGGTCGTGCGCTTGCCAGATCCCGCCGTCGGCGCGCACCGAGGCAACCAGTTCGGCAGCGACCGGGCCCGCATAGAAGCCGGCGTGGCCGTCCCTCGCGAGCCGCTCGAGCGTCGCGGCGAGCGCGGGCTGGCGCAGGTGGTCTCCCTCCGCGAGCGCGCGGCCTGCGGGCATGAAGACGGCTGCAGTACGTGCGTCGCGCTGCAGGCGCGCGGAGGCCAGGCGGGCGACGGTCGCGAATCGGGCATCCACCGTGAAGCCGTCGCGCGCGAGCCCTATCGCCGGTGCCAGTGAACGCGCGAGCGGCAGCCGCCCGTACTGCCGGGAGAGGTGCACGATCCCTGCCGGCAGTCCCGGGATCGCCGCCGCACGTGCGCCATCCAGCGACGCGCGCGGTACTGCACGCCCGGATTCGTCGACATACATGTGCGCATCGGCTGCGGCGGGTGCGGTCTCGCGCGCGTCGACCATCACCTGATGGCCGTCATGCGCCCTGTGCAGCAGAAAGAACCCGCCACCACCGATGCCCGAGGAATAGGGCTCGACGACCGCAAGCGCGGCGGCGACCGCGATCGCGGCGTCGAAGGCATTGCCGCCTGCGGCGAGTACCTGGCGGCCGGCTTCGCTCGCCAGCGGGTGCGCAGAGGCGATGCCTTCGCGCGAAGCCGGTACCGGAGCCGGCCGGGCAGCCGGTTCGCCCTGCGCCGCCGCCCGCGCGGGCGCTGCAGTGGACAGCAGCGCGGAGAGGCTCGCTGGCACGAGTGCCAGCGCGATCGTGCCAGCGGCCACGATCGCACGGGCTGCACCGGCAAGGCGACCGGGCAACCGCATCGTCGTACCGGTCAGGCCGACTCGGGCGGTGCCGCCAGCAGCGCCGGCACCGGCGACCGGCGGCGGCGGACGATGGCGGCCTGACCGGCGGGGCTGGCGAGCGCGGGCTTTTCTTGCAGTGGCGGCGGCACGTAGGCGGTGGTGAACAGCGGATCGTCCGGGATACGCCGTCGTGCACCGACCGGCGCCGGCCTGTCGGAGGGACGGCCGCGTTCGCGCATCGGTTCACCGCGCGCGGGACGTTCGGACGCAGGCGCCGAGGAGCGCCCGTGCGACGCGCCAGGGCGTCCACCGCGATCGCCATCGCGCTGGGGTCGTTCGCGTTCATGTCCGCCGCCGAGACCGGGGCCGGGACGGACGGACGGTGTCCAGCCTTCTACCTCGCACACGGGCAGCTTGCGCTTGATCAGCTTCTCGATGCTGGCGAGCATTTCGTCTTCGCCCGGGCTGACCAGGGAGATCGCCTCGCCCAGCATGCCAGCGCGTCCGGTGCGCCCGATGCGGTGCACGTAGTCTTCGGCCGACTGCGGCAGCTCGTAGTTGATGACGTGCGGCAGGTGATCGATGTCGAGCCCGCGCGCGGCGATGTCCGTGGCAACCAGAAGCGTGATCCGGTTTGCCTTGAAGTCGGCCAGCGCCTGCATCCGCTCGGCCTGCGTCTTGTCGCTGTGGATCTCGGCAGCGGACAACCCTTCCTGCTGCAGCGATACGGTGAGCCTGCGTGCGGTCTGCTTGGTACGCGTGAAGACAAGCACCTGCGTCAGGCTGCGGCTGCGTACCAGGTGCGACAGCAGGCGGCGCTTGTTGCCGTCGTCGCAGCGATGGATGATGTGCGTGATCGTCTCGGCGGTCGCGTTCGGGCGTGCCACCTCGATGCGGATCGGCGACTTGAGCAGCTGCTCGGACAGGCGCTTCACCTCTTCGGGGAACGTGGCCGAGAACAGCAGGCTCTGCCGCCGCTCCGGCAACAGCGCGAGGATCCGCTTGATGTCGGGCATGAAGCCCATGTCGAGCATGCGATCCGCCTCGTCGAGCACCAGGTATTCGACCTGGGACAGCGAAAGGGTCTTCTGCTGGATATGGTCGAGCAGGCGACCCGGTGTGGCGACCACGATCTCGACACCCGCGCGCAGCTGGGCGATCTGCGGGTCGATCGAGACGCCGCCGAACACGCAGGTCACGCGCAGCATCGTGTACTTCGAGTACGCACGGACGTTTTCTTCGACCTGGGCGGCCAGTTCGCGCGTCGGGGCGAGGATCAGCGCGCGTACCTGGTGGCGCGCGGGCGACACGCTGTTGTTCGCGTGCACGCGCAGCCGCTGCAGCATCGGCAGCGCGAAGGCCGCGGTCTTGCCAGTGCCAGTCTGCGCGCCGCCGAGCAGGTCGATGCCACGCAACACATGCGGGATGGCTTGAGTCTGGATCGGCGTCGGCACCTTGTAGCCGAGTTCGTCGAGCGCGCGAAGGATTTCCGGGGCCAGGCCGAGGTCGCGGAACTGCACCACGGGAGGCGGCTCCGTTGACGGCGCTGCTGGAGCGGCCGCGATCTGCGCCAGCGCTGGCGAGGGTTCGGGGACGGCCGTCGGGCGAACGTTCTGCGCTTCGCCGTTGCTCACGCCGTTCTCGGCTGATGTCTGATCGGTTTGTTCTGTACTCGCCATAACCCGTAAGCATAGCACGCGCCCTGCTCGACACGCGAAGCCGGGCCGGTGTGCCGGTATCGGCGACTGGGCGCCTGTTCCCGGCGCCCGCCCTGCGGTGGCCCGTGCGATCATCAGCGACAACCCGAAGCAACCGGTTCCGCGTCCTGAACTCCAGTCTCGAACACGTCTTTTCCGCCGGTGGGCCGCTCGCCCGCGCGGTGCCCGGCTACCGCCCGAGACCCGGGCAGGTGGAACTCGCCGAGTCGATCGCGCGCGCGCTGGACAGCAACGGAGTGTTGGTCGCGGAGGCCGGCACCGGGACTGGCAAGACCTTCGCCTATCTGGTGCCGGCATTGCTCTCCGGCGGCAAGGTGATCATCTCGACAGGTACCAAGACGCTGCAGGACCAGCTGTTCGACCGCGACCTGCCGCTGGTGCGTGCGGCGCTCAACGTACCGGTTTCGGTGGCTCTGCTGAAAGGGCGCTCGAACTATGTGTGCCACTACCACCTTGGGCGCAACGCGCGCGAGGGCCTTTTCGGCAACGCGCAGGACGTGCGGCATTTCCGGGAAATCGAGCGTTTCGCCGCCACCAGCAAGTCGGGCGATCGCAGCGAACTCGCGGCCGTACCCGACAACGCACCGGCGTGGGCGATGGCCACGTCCACGCGCGAGAACTGTCTCGGCGCGGAATGTCCGCAGTTCCAGCAGTGCTTCGTGATGGAGGCGAGGCGCAACGCGCTCGCCGCCGACCTCGTCGTGGTGAACCATCACCTGTTCTTCGCCGACGTCGCCCTGCGTGACACCGGTTTTGCCGAACTGCTGCCGACCTGCGACGCCGTGATCTTCGACGAAGCCCATGCGCTGCCAGACACCGCCAGCATGTTCTTCGGCGAATCGGTATCGACCTCGCAACTGCTGGACCTGGCACGCGACACGCGGGCCGAGGGGCTTGCGGGCGCCCGCGACTATGCGCCGCTGCCGCTGGCTGCCGGCGTGCTGGAAAAGGCGGCGCGCGACCTCCGCCTCGCGGTGCGCGAGGATGCCGGCCGCCTGACGCTCCGCTTGCTGCGTGAGCGTGCTTCGTTCCTCCCCGCGCTGGAACAGCTGCTGGCTGCGCTCGAGGCGCTGTCCGGGCACCTGGCGGAGCAGGGCGAGCGCAGCGAAGGGCTCGGCAAGTGCGCCGAGCGCTGCGATGAACTGTTCCGCCGCCTGTCGCGCTGGCATGTGCAGGCAGTCGCGGAGACCGTACGCGCGGGACGTCCGGATCAGGACGAAGGTGACGGTGCCGGCGCGGACGACGACGCCGGCTGGGTACTCTGGGGCGAGACCTTCGCGCAGTCGCTGCAACTGCATGCCACGCCGCTGTCGATCGCCCGCATCTTCCGCCAGCAGCTCGGCGGCAACGGCGGCCATCCGAAGGCCTGGGTGTTCACGTCCGCGACGCTGTCGATCGAGGGCGACTTCAGCCACTACGCGGGTGCGCTCGGGCTGTCGGATGCGGAATGCGCGACCTGGCCGAGTCCGTTCGATTTTCCGCGCCAGTCGATGCTGTATGTGCCCACCGGGATGCCGGAACCCAATACCGCCGATTACGTGCGTGCGGTCGTCGAGGCCGCGTTGCCGGTGATCGAGGCAGCAGGGGGCCGCGCGTTCTTGCTGTGCACGAGCCTGCGCGCCATGCGCGCCGCGCACCAGTTGCTCGACGAGGCCTTCCGGCGCCGCGGACTGCTGTTCCCGCTGATGGTCCAGGGTGAGGCCTCGCGTACCGAACTGCTCGAGCAGTTCCGCACGCGCGGCAACGCCGTGCTGGTGGCCAGCCATTCGTTCTGGGAAGGCGTCGACGTGCGCGGCGACGCCCTGTCGCTGGTGGTGATCGACAAGTTGCCGTTTGCGCCGCCGGACGACCCGGTGCTCGCCGCACGCATCGAACACATGAACCGCAACGGCGGCAACGCGTTCGCGCAGATCCAGCTGCCGGACGCGGCGATCACGCTCAAGCAGGGCGCAGGCCGTCTGATCCGCGATGAGACCGACCGTGGCGTGCTGATGATCTGCGACCCGCGGCTGATGTCCAAGGGCTACGGACGAAAGATCCTGAAGAGCCTGCCGCCGATGAAGCTCACGCGCGAGCTGGCCCCGGTGCAGGCGTTCTTCCGGGACTGAGCGGGATTTCGAGGACGCGCGGCGGCCATGCGCCGGTCGCCGCCCTCAGTCGCCGACCCGGCTGCCGTGCAGGTCGTGCTCGTCGGCGCGGGTGACCTTGACGTCGATGAAGTCGCCCGGCCTGGCGCCGCGCGCCCGCGCTACATGGACCAGCCCGTCGATCTCGGGTGCATCCGCGGCGCTGCGGCCGACGGCGCGGGTGCCCTCGGCCGAATCGACCAGCACCCGAACCGTCGTGCCGACCTTGCGCGCGAGCCGGGCGGCGCTGATGCGCGCCTGTACCTCCATGAACCTCGCCTGCCGTTCTTCGCGGACCTCGTCCGGCACGGGGTCGGGCAGGGCGTTGGCGGCCGCGCCTTCGACCGGCGAATAGGCGAAGCAGCCGACACGGTCGAGCTGTGCTTCTTCCAGGAATTCGAGGAGCTGTTCGAACTCGGCTTCCGTCTCGCCGGGGAAGCCGGCGATGAACGTGCTGCGGATGGTCAGGTCCGGACAGGCTGCGCGCCAGGCGCGGATGCGGGCGAGGTTGTTCTCGGCGCTGGCAGGACGTTTCATCAGCTTGAGGATGCGCGGGCTGGCATGCTGGAAGGGAACGTCCAGGTAGGGCAGCACCTTGCCCTCGGCCATCAGGGGGATCACCTCGTCGACATGTGGGTAAGGGTAGACGTAGTGCAGGCGCACCCAGGCACCGAGGGAGGACATGGCGTGGACGAGTTCGGTCATGCGGGTCTTCACCGGGCGCCCGCCCCAGAAGCCGGTACGGTACTTGACGTCGACGCCGTAGGCCGAGGTGTCCTGCGAGATCACCAGCAGTTCCCTGACGCCGGCGCGCACGAGGTTCTCTGCCTCCTGCAGCACGTCGCCGACCGGCCGCGAGACGAGGTCGCCACGCATCGACGGGATGATGCAGAAGGTGCATCGATGATTGCAGCCTTCCGAGATCTTCACATACGCATAGTGCCTGGGCGTCAGCCGTATGCCCTGCGGCGGGACCAGATCGGTGAACGGATCGTGCGGATGCGGCAGGTGCTCATGCACTGCCTGCATCACCGCTTCGGTGGCATGCGGGCCAGTGACCGCCAGCAGGTTCGGGAAGTGGTCGCGTACCACCGTGCCCTTGGCACCGAGGCAGCCGGTAACGATCACCTTGCCGTTTTCCGCCAGGGCCTCGCCGATCGCCTCCAGCGATTCCTCGACGGCGGCATCGATGAAGCCGCAGGTGTTGACGATCACCATGTCTGACCCGGCGTAGTCGGGCGAGATCGCGTAGCCCTCGGCGCGGAGCTGGGTAAGGATGCGTTCGGAGTCGACGAGCGCCTTCGGGCAGCCCAGCGACACGAAGCCCACCCGCGGCACCGCGGGCGCGTCCGACTGCGCCGCGCCGCCGGTCTTGCCGGGACGCCCTCGCGCGGGAGGCAACGCCTACTTCTCTTCCGGCTTGCTGCCGGAAGTGCCGCCGAAGCCGGGGAACGGGAAGCCGCTGAACAGGTTCTGGGTCTGCTTCTGCATCTGTTGCTGCATCTCGACGAACATCTTCGCGCTCTGCTCCAGGTAGCCGCTCATCAGGCTCTGTACCGCCGGACCCTGCATCTTGACGATCTGGTTCCAGGCTTCGGTGTTCACCATCGGGTTGCTGCCGTACAGCGAGCGGGACTGGTCCTGCAACTGCTGCTGGATGCCCATGAACGTCTGGATGTTCTTCTCGAGGTAGCTGCCCATCATGCCCTGCATCGCATTGCCGTAGAAACGGATCATCTGCGACAGCATGTCGGACGAGAACATCGGCGCCTCGCTGTTCTCTTCGTCGAGGATGATCTGCAGCAGGATGTTGCGCGTGAGGTCATCGTTCGTCTTGGCGTCGATCACCTGAAAAGGTGTCTGTTCGATGACCAGTTGCTTGACGTTGGCCAGCGTGATGTAGGTGCTGGTGGCGGTGTCGTAGAGACGGCGGTTCGGGTACTTCTTGATGATGCGCGGCGTGTCGCTCATGGTCCCTTGATCCCTCGTCCGGCTGTTCAACGGTAGCGTCGATGCTGCAGTGGCGAGTATGCACCTGTTCGCCGTGGTGCCGATCGCCCGGCGGATCGGACATGACTTGTCGGCCGTGCGCCAACCGACGCGCGAACAGCGCACGCCACATGGGCCCTGCAGGCTTCCCGGGGGCGCGGATTTTAATGGATTTCCATCGGTTCATGGAAATCGCAAGCCGCAGGGCGCCCCGGTCAGGACATGTGCTGGCCGCCGTTGATCGCGATGTTGGAGCCGGTGACGAACGCCGCCTCTTCCGAGCACAGATAGGCGACCAGACCAGCCACCTCCTCCGGCTTGCCCAACCGGCCCATCGGGATCTGCGGCACGATCTTCGTGTCGAGCACTTCCCTGGGGATCGCCATCACCATCTTCGTGCCGATGTAGCCGGGCGAAATCGTGTTGACGGTAACGCCCTTGCGCGCCACTTCCAGTGCCAGGGCCTTGGTGAAGCCATGCATGCCGGCCTTCGCTGCCGAGTAGTTGGTCTGGCCGAACGCGCCCTTCTGGCCGTTCACCGACGAGATGTTGACCACGCGTCCCCAGCCGCGATCGACCATGCCGTCGACCACCGGCTTGCACATGTTGAACACGCTGTCGAGGTTCGTCTTCAGCACCGCGTCCCAGTCGACCTTGCCCATCTTCTTGAAGGTCATGTCGCGGGTGATGCCGGCGTTGTTCACCAGCACGTCGATCGGCCCGACATCGGCCATCACCTGCGCGCAGCCGGCAGCGCAGGAGTCGAAGTCCGAGACGTCGATCTGCACGGCGTAGATGTCGTGTCCCTTCTCCTTCATCTCTGCCAGCCAGCCGGCAGCCTTCGTGTTGCCGGGCGAATAGCTGACCACCACCTTGTCGCCCATGTTGGACAACTTGGTCGCGATCGCCTCGCCCAGCCCGCCCATGCCGCCCGTCACCAGTGCCACTCGCTTCGTCATCAGGTCCTCCGTTGCTTCGTTGAACAATGCATCCTTCGTCCGACCATGTCTGGACACGCGCCGGATCGCATCGCAGACCCGATGGCCGCCAGTTGGAAGGAGCAGCACGGTAACGACGTATCGTGACGAAGATGTTAACCCAAGCCTTCGCCGCCTCCGGCGAAAACCGCTGCTGCGAAGCAGCAAGCGTGCCAGATGAATGACGCTTGCAAGTCCGGCCAGGTCGTGCGGTTCAGCGTTCCAGGACGTAGCGCCCGGGCGCGCGATCGAGCGGCGGATGTGTCGGATCGGCATCGATGTCGGGCGCCTTCACACGCCGGCCGGAGCGCTTCTTCAGCCAGCCCGCCCAGTGCGTCCACCAGCTGCCTTCGTGGCGGCTGGCCGCGGCGAGCCAGGCCTCGGGCGTCTTCGTGCGCGCCGGTGAGCCGGCAGCACCGTCTGCTGCAAGGAAATGCCGGCGGTTCTTCGAGGCCGGGTTCACGACGCCTGCTATGTGGCCACTGGCGGCCAGCACGAACGTCCGGCTGCCGCGCAGCAGTCCGCGCGCCAGCCACGCGGTTCGCCAGGGCACGATATGGTCTTCCTCGGCCGCGAGCAGGTACCAGGCCGACCGGATCGCCCGCAGGTCGAGCGGGACGCCGTCGAGCTGCACGCGGCCGGGCTGGCGCAGACGGTTCTCGAGGTACATGTGGCGCAGGTACCAGGCGTAGAGGACGCCGGGCAGGCTGCTGCCGTCGCTGTTCCAGTAGAGAAGGTCGAACGGTTCCGGAGCCTTGCCCTTCAGCCAGTGGTCGACCACGAAGCGCCAGATCAGATCGTTCGCGCGCAGGCTGGCGAAGGTGAACGCGAGGTCGCGCCCGCTCATCACCGCCGGTGCAGCGGACGGATCGAACCGGCGCTCGCAGGCTTCGACCGCGTCGCGGTCGATATAGACGCCGATGTCGCCGACGTCGCTGAAGTCGAGCAGGGTCGCCAGCAGGGTCGTCGATGCAACCGGGTGCTCGCCGCGGGCGGCGGCCAGGGCAAGCGCGGTCGACAGCAGCGTACCCCCGACGCAGAATCCGAGCGCATTGGCCTGCGCGCTGCGCGAGACCTCGAGCGCGACACGGATCGATTCGAGCACGCCGCGCTGCGCATAGTCCTCCCAGCGCAGGTGGCCGAGTTCCGTCGGTGCATTTCGCCACGACAGGATGTACACATCGAAGCCCTGTTCCAGTGCAAAGCGCACGAACGAGTTCCCTGGCTGCAGGTCGAGGATGTAGTACTTGTTGATGAACGGTGGCACGATCACGAGCGGCCGCGCATGCACGGTCGGCCCTGCGGGGCGGTAGTGAATCAGTTCGACGATCTCGTTGCGGTGGATCACCGCCCCCGGCGTCACCGCGAGGTTGCGGCCGACTTCGAAGGCCTGTTCGTCGGTCATCGTCAGGGCGCCACGGCGCGCGTCCTCGGCAGCGCGCTGCAGCCCGCGCGCGAGGCTGTCTCCGCCGCTGCGTGCCGCCAGCTCCAGCACTTCCGGATTGGTCGGCGCGAAATTCGCGGGCGACATCGAATCGATCCACTGGCGCAGGAAGAAGCGGGCGTGCCGCTCGCTCGCGGGATCGAGGGCCGCCGCCGCGATTGCCCCTTCGAGCCAGCGTTCGTTGAGGATTTGTGCCTGCCGCAGGTAATCGAACCAGGGGTGGGATTGCCAGGCCGGTGCGTTGAAGCGGCGGTCGCGAGCGGCCAGCGCCTGCAGTTCCGGGTCGGGCGCCGCCTGGGCGGGCTGTCCGATCGCCGATTGCCACAGCGCCAGGTGGCGTTCGGTCAGCTCGCGGCCGAGCGCCTGCCACGTGCCGGGCTTGCGCTCCAGTGCCGCCGCCAGTGTCGCGAACGCACGCGCGATGGCCGGCGTGTGGTTCACGCGTCCCTCCAGACGAGCGCGGCCATGCGTCCGGTCACCTTGTCGCGCCGGTAGGAAAAGAAACGGTCCGGATCGGACACGGTGCACAGGCCGCCGCCATGCACACGCTCGACCCCGGCACGCGCCAGCCGGCGCCGGCCGAGCGCGAACAGGTCTGCGTGCCATTTGCCGGGCAGCGTCGGCGACGGCACGAAGGCAGCGGCATCCGATGGATCCGCCGCCAGGAAAGCATCGCGCACGTCTGCGCCGACCTCGAACGCGGCGGGGCCGATCGCGGGCCCGAGCCATGCGATGATGCGCTGCCCGTCGACGCCCATCGCGGCGAGCGTGTTCTCGATCGCTCCGCCCGCGAGGCCACGCCAGCCGCAGTGCACGGCGCCGACGCGAAGCCCGTCTTCGCTGCACAGCAGGACCGGCATGCAGTCGGCGATCATCACCGTGCACACGGTACTGCCACGGTCGGTGAACGAAGCATCGGCCTGCGGTGGCGCCTCGATCGAATGCGCGGCGATGGCCTGGCTGCCGTGGACCTGCTGCAGCCAGCGCGCAGGCCCCGGCAGCAGTGCATCGAGGCGGCGCCGGTTCTCGGCTACCGCGGCGGGATCGTCGCCGGTCCGTGTGCCGAGGTTCAGCGACCGGTACGGGCCGGTGCTGACCCCGCCGCTGCGGGTGGTGCACAACGCATGCACACCCGGCGGTGCAGGCCAGTCGGGCACCAACAGATCGGCTGCAGCGATGGAACCGGTGGCCGTCATGCCGGTGCGCGCAGGGCTTCGAGCGCCGCGCGGATGTCGGCCGGCAGCGATGAACGGAAACGCAGTTGTGCCCCGGTCACCGGGTGTGCGAAGGCCAGTTCCACCGCATGCAGCGCCTGCCGGTCCAGGGCCGTGGAGGCGGCCGCCAGCGCGGGTGCCAGGCGGCCTGCCTTCGGTGCATAGACCGGATCGCCGAGCACCGGGTGGCCGAGCGATTCCATGTGCACCCGGATCTGGTGGGTGCGGCCCGTGGCCAGGCGGCATTCGACCAGCGCCGCTCCGGCGAGCGCCTCGAGCAGGCGGAAGCGGGTCAGGGCCGGACGGCCGCCCGCGACCACCGCCATCCGCACGCGGTTGACCGGGTGGCGCCCGATCGGTTGTTCGACTTCGCCCGATGGCGCCGGGATGCCGACCACGATCGCCTGGTAGATGCGCTCGACCTCGCGGGCGGCGAGCGCACGCACCAGCGCGGTGTGTGCGACCAGTGTCTTGGCGACCATCATCAGCCCGCTGGTGTCCTTGTCGAGGCGATGCACGATGCCCGCGCGCGGCAGTCCTTCGATCGGCGGATGGTGGTGCAGCAGGGCATTGAGCAGGGTCCCCGTCCAGTTCCCGCTGCCGGGATGCACGACGAGCCCGGGTGGCTTGTCGAGCACGATCACCGCCTCGTCTTCGTGGACGACCTGCAGCGCGATCGCCTCGGGCAGCGCAGCATCCTGCCGTGGGTCGGTCCCGGGCGACACGTCCAGGCGCTCGCCGCCCCAGACCTTGTCTGCGCTGCGCACCGTGCGGCCGTCGACCAGCACGCGTCCGTCGCGTATCCACTGCTGAAGCCGGCTGCGCGAGTGCTCGGGCAGCAGTGCGGCCAGTGCCTGGTCGATCCGCTCTCCGGCGCTGGATACCGGGATCACCAGCGGCTGCGGCGCGGTGGCGCTGTCGTGCGCGGGACGGTGCTCCGGTGCGCTGTCGGGTGACGGAAGGGACGGGCTATACTGTTGGCGAATCAATTGCTTGCCATGGAACGGACGAATCGATGAAAGCCGCAGCTTCGAATCCCGATCGGCCGGATGCCGACCGGACAGGTAGTGGCTCCTGCCCGCCCGCGTCGGGCGCGAGGGGAAGGCCAAGTGTACTGGCAGTGCGCCAGGCGGTGATCGCGGTCGTTGCGGCCGCCCTGATCGGCGGCTGCGCGTCCGTCCGCAACTTCGACGAGACCCGCGGCTGGTCCGCGCCCAAGCTTTACGCGGAAGCGCGCGACGAGATGAACGGCCGGAACTGGCAGCGCGCGATCAAGCTGTACGAGACGCTCGAGTCGCGCTATCCCTTCGGACGGTACTCGCAGCAGGCAATGCTGGAACTCGCATACTCGCAATGGAAGGACGTCGAGCCGGTCCAGGCGTTGGCGACGATCGACCGCTTCCTGAAACTCTATCCCACGCATCCCAGCGCCGACTATGCGTGGTACTTGCGCGGGCTGATCAATTTCAACCACGACCTGGGCGTGCTGAGCTCCCTGTCGCGGCAGGATGTCAGCGAGCGTGACCCCCGCTCGGCGCGCGAATCGTTCGACTCCTTCCGCGAAGTGGTCACGCGCTTCCCCGACAGTCGCTATGCACCCGACGCTGCGGCGCGGATGAAGTTCGTCGTGAACATGCTTGCATCGAACGAGGTGCATGTCGCCCGTTTCTATCTGCGCAAGGGCGCATATGTCGCCGCTGCCAACCGTGCACAGACGGCGCTGACCACCTATCCCCAGGCGCCCGCGAACGAAGAAGGCCTGCTCATCATGGTCAAGGCCTACGACGCGATGGGCCTGGTCGACCTGCGCAACGATGCCGAGCGGGTGATGCGGGCGAACTTCCCGAAGAGCAAGTACCTGGCCAGCGACCCGCGCACGGACGGGCGGCGGTGGTGGCATCTCTGGTGAACCGGCAGCGCGGCCTTGTCCGGCGGCCCGGACGCAGGCTCAGCGCGCTTCGAATCCGGCATCGGCAATCACGGCGCGCAGCGCATCCACTGGCGCGGTCGCCGGGTCGTGCTCGATGGTGGCCTGCGCCGGCACCAGCGTGACCGTCGCGGACGCTACGCCAGGCGCCGTCTGCAGCGCTCGGGTCAGGCTGTTCACGCAGCCCTGGCAGGTCATGCCATCGACTGCGATGTGGATGGTTTCCATCGTTCAGGCTCCTTTCGTCGCAGGGTAGTGCAGGATTTGCTCCGGCGCCGGGTGCGCCGGGCGCCAGCGGCGCAGCAGCAGCGCATTGCCGACGACGCATACCGAACTGGCTGCCATCGCGGCGCCGGCGATCACCGGGTCCAGCAGGCCAGCTGCTGCCAGCGGGATGCCGAGCACGTTGTAGGCGAAGGCCAGGAACAGGTTCTGGCGGATCTTCGTCATCGTCGCGCGCGACAGGTCGATCGCATCGACGACCTGAGACAGCCGGCTCGCCATCAATGTGATGTCGGCCGTGTGCAGTGCGATGCCGGAGCCGCTGCCGATCGCGAAGCTCACGTCGGCTGCGGCCAGCGCAGGCGCGTCGTTGATGCCGTCGCCGACCATGCCGACCGAACGACCGGCGGCCTTCAGACGCACGGCTTCGGCCGCCTTGTCGGCCGGCGTGCAGCGTGCTCGCCAGTGTTCGATGCCAGCCTGCGCCGCGATGCGCGCCGTGACCGCCGGATGATCGCCGGACATGATCAGGAGTTCGACGCCGGCGGACTCCAGCCTGCCTACAGCGCCAGCCGTGTCGGGCCGCAACGCATCCGCCATACCGACCATGCCCAGCGCCCGTCCGCCGTAGGCGACCGCGACCCAGGTCAGCGGGTCGGCATCTTCACCGGGAGGCTGTGCCTGTGCCGGCAGCACGACACCCTCGAACTGCAGCCAGTCGACCGATCCGAGCAGCGCATCGCGGCCATCGATGCGGGCGCGTACGCCGCAGCCGATCACTGCCTGGAAGGCCTCGGCGCGCGGCGCTGGCGTACCGGGTACTGCGGCGGCCGCACGGCGTATCGCGGCAGCCAGCGGATGCTCCGAATCGGCTTCCAGCGCGGCGGCGATCGCCAGCACGTCGGCCTCGGATGCGCCGTCGAATGCGATGACGCGGGTCACCTGCGGCGCGCCGGTCGTGAGGGTGCCGGTCTTGTCGACGATCAGCAGGTCGAGCCGGTGCGCGGCTTCCAGCGCGGCGGCGTTGCGGATCAGGATGCCGGCACGCGAACCTTCGCCGATGCCGACGATCACCGCCGTGGGCGTCGCGAGGCCGAGCGCGCACGGGCAGGCGATCACCAGCACCGCGATCGCCGGCACCAGAGAATCGACCAGGGCAGCGCCGGAGAGCATCCACCCGCCGAAGGTGAGCATGGCCAGGGCCAGCACGACGGGGACGAATACGCCCGCGATCCGGTCGGCGAGCCGCTGTATCGGAGCCTTCGATCCCTGCGCCTCGCCGACCAGCCGGACGATGCGGGCCAGTGCCGTGGTCGAACCGATGCCCGTGGCGCGTACCCGTAGCGCGCCGGTTCCGTTAAGCGTCCCGGCAAACACGGTATCTCCGCTGCCCTTTTGCACAGGCACGCTCTCGCCGGTGAGCATGGCTTCGTCGACCGTGGAGCGGCCATCGATGACCTCGCCGTCCACCGGGAACGATTCGCCTGGCCGCAACTGGAGCGTATCGCCGGGCAGCACCTGCGATACCGGCACTTCCAGCACATCGATGGCGCCAGCCGGCGATGTGCTTTCAACGCGGGCGGTCGGCGGCTGCAGGGCGATCAGCGCGGCGATCGCCGCGCCGGTGCGGCTTCGGGCGCGTGCCTCCAGCCACTTGCCCAGAAGTACCAGCGTGATGATCGTCGCGCTGGATTCGAAGTAGAGGTGGCCGCCGGGCGTGACGAAGGTGACCACGGCGCTGTAGCCCCAGGCGATGGAGGTGCCGAGCGCGACCAGCACGTCCATGTTCGCGCCGCCGCCGCGCAGCGCGTTCCACGCGCCCCGGTAGAACGGCCGGCCGAAGCCGAACTGGACGGCGGTCGCGAGCGCGAACTGCAGCACGTCGGGCAGCATCCACTCGTGGCGACCGGTGAACATGCCGCCCATCTGCGCCAGCAGCGGGAGCGTGAGCAGCGCGGACCCTGCCAGGGCCAGGGTGGCCTCATGCCGACGGGCATCGGCTGCGGCGGTGGCCGTCGCGTCTTCGGCCCCGGGCAGGGTTTCGATGACCCGGGCGGCGTAGCCGGCGCGCGCGACCGCATCGGTCAATGCCGCCGCGTCTGTGCAGCCGGGATCGAACGCCACATGCGCGTGGCCGGTCGCGAAGTTCACCGATGCGCGCACCGCTGGCAGGCGCTCCAGCACCTTCTCGATGCGCGCGGCGCATGCGACGCACGTCATGCCTTCGATGGCGAGGTCCAGCGACGCAGGGGAAGGGCGCCGCGTGCCCGGCTCGGGCTGGGTATCCATCCATCGAACCTACGCCCGCGGGGCATGCGGGTCAAGCGTGGGTGCGGGTGGCGATCAGCCCGACAGTTCCGGGCGGTTGGCGAACAGTTCGAGTGCCTCGGGATTGGCGAGCGCCTCGCGGTTCTTCACCGGCAGGCCATGCACGACGTTGCGCACGGCGAGTTCGACGATCTTGCCGCTCTTCGTGCGCGGGATGTCGGCGACCTGCAGCACCTTGGCCGGCACATGCCTGGGCGTGGTGTTGTCGCGGATCCGGGCCTTGATGCGCGAGACCAGCGCGTCGTCCAGTACGAGGCCTTCGCGCAGGCGCACGAACAGGACCACCCTGACGTCGGTCGGTCGCGCGGGCGGCCAGTCCTGCCCGATCACCAGCGACTCGACCACTTCATCGAGCTGCTCGACCTGCCGGTAGATCTCGGCGGTGCCGATGCGTACGCCGCCCGGGTTGAGCACGGCATCGGAGCGGCCGTGGATGACCAGCCCGTCGTGTTCGGTCAGTTCGCAGAAGTCGCCGTGGCACCAGACGTTCGGGAAGCGTTCGAAGTAGGCGGCGCGGTAGCGGCTGCCGTCCGGGTCGTTCCAGAACCCGATCGGCATGCACGGGAAGGGTTTCGTGCAGACGAGCTCGCCGCGTTCCCCGCGCACCGGCTGGCCTTCGTCGTTCCACACATCGACCGCCAGGCCCAGCCCGCGGCACTGGATCTCACCGCGCCACACCGGCAGCATCGGACTGCCGAGCACGAAGCACGACACGATATCCGTGCCGCCCGAGATCGACGACAGGCAGAGATCGGCCTTGATGTTCGCGTACACGTACTCGAAGCTCTCCGGCACGAGCGGAGAACCGGTGGACAGCATCGTGCGCAGCCGCGACAGGTCGTGCGTGTCCTTCGGCTTGAGGTCGAGCTTGCGCAGCGAATCGATGTACTTCGCCGATGTGCCGAAGATCGTCATGCCTTCGTCCTGCGCGAAGTCGAACAGCACGTTGCCCCTCGGATAGAACGGCGAGCCGTCGAACAGCATCAGCGTCGCGCCGCTCGCCAGGCCGGTCGCCAGCCAGTTCCACATCATCCAGCCGCAGGTGGTGAAGTAGAACAGGCGGTCGGTCGGGTGCAGGTCGACATGCAGCTGGTGTTCCTTCAGGTGCTGCAGCAGCGTGCCGCCGGCGCCGTGCACGATGCACTTGGGCACGCCGGTGGTGCCCGAGGAGAACATGATGAACAGTGGATGGTCGAACGGCAGCTGCTCGAACGACAGCTTCGCCTGCTGGAACGGCGCCATGAAATCGTGCACGTCGACCGCCCCCGGTATGCCTGCGAGATCAGGGTCGCGGCGCGTGTAGGGAATGATCACGGTGCGATGCACCGACGGTAATCGCGATACCACCTCCGCCACGCGCGGCATCACGTCTATCGTCTTGCCGCCGTAGAAGTAGCCGTCGGCCGCGATCAGCACCTTCGGTTCGATCTGTCCGAACCGGTCGAGCACGCCCTGCGGTCCGAAGTCGGGCGAACACGACGACCAGGTCGCGCCGAGGCTGGCGGTAGCCAGCATCGCGATGATCGCGCCGGGGATGTTGGGCACGTATCCGGCGACGCGATCGCCGACGCCGACGCCGGCCGCGCGCAGCGCCTGCTGCAGCCTGGAGACCTCGTGGTGCAACTCGGCATACGTGAGCGAGCTGCGTACCTTGCCTTCGCCCCGGAACACGATCGCCACCGCGTCGTCGGCCCGGCGCAGCAGGTTCTCCGCGTAGTTGAGGCGGGCCCCCGGGAACCACCGTGCCCCAGGCATGCGGTCGCCCTCTTCCAGCACGACCTCGCCACGCGTCTGCGCAACCACGTCGCAGAAGTCCCAGACTGAAAGCCAGAACCGCTCAGGCTGTTCGATCGACCAGCGGTAGAGGGAAGCATGGTCGCTGCAGTGGACGCCCCATCTGCGCTCGACCTCGCGCATGAACCGCTTCAGGTGCGAACGTTCGACACGGTCGGCGGACGGGGACCACAGGGGCAGGGCAGGTTCGTTCATGGCATCGGAGGGGGCAGGGGCGATCGGCCCGGCAACGTGGCCGGATCGGTCGGTGGGTGGTATCAGCCGAGGAAGTCGAGCACGGCTTCGGTGACCAGTTCGGTGGAAGCCTCGCCACCGAGGTCGGGGGTGTGCAGCCGGCCCTGTTTCGTCGTCGCCTCGATCGCTCCCATGAGGCGGGCGGCAGCCTCCTTCTCTCCAAGGTGTTCGAGCATCATCACTGCGGACCAGAAGGTGCCGATCGGGTTGGCGATGCCCATCCCGGTGATGTCGAAGGCCGACCCGTGGATCGGCTCGAACATCGACGGGAACCGGCGCTCCGGGTTCAGGTTGGCCGTCGGCGCGACGCCCATCGAACCCGACAGCGCGGCTGCGAGGTCGCTGAGCACGTCCGCGTGCAGGTTGGTGGCCACGATGGTGTCGAGGCTGGCCGGCTTCACCACCATGCGCACCGTCATCGCGTCGACCAGCATCTTGTCCCAGGTGACATCCGGGTACTTGCGGCTGACTTCTTCGGCGATCTCGTCCCAGAGCACCATGCCGTGGCGCTGGGCATTGGATTTCGTGACCACCGTCAGCAGCTTGCGCGGGCGCGAGCGGGCGAGCTCGAATGCGAACCGGATCACCCGTTCGACGCCGGTGCGGGTAAACACCGACACTTCCATCGCGGTCTCTTCCGGCAGCCCGCGGTGCACGCGTCCGCCGGCACCCGAGTACTCGCCCTCGGAGTTCTCGCGCACGATCACCCAGTCGATCTTCGCCGCGTCCGGGCTCGCCAGCGGGCTGGCGATGCCGGGCAGCACGCGCGCCGGGCGCACGTTGGCGTACTGGTCGAACGGCTGGCAGATGGCGAGGCGCAGGCCCCAGAGCGTGATGTGGTCGGGAATGTCGGGTGCGCCGACTGCGCCGAAATAGATCGCGTCGAGGTCCTTCAACTGCGACAGCCCGTCGGCGGGCATCATCACGCCGTGCCGCTTGTAGTAATCGCTGCCCCAGTCGAAGCTGCGGAACGCGATCGAGAAGTCGCCGCTCTTCTGCGCCAGGTGCTCGAGCACGCGCTGGCCTGCGGGGATGACTTCCTTGCCGATGCCGTCGCCCGGGATGGATGCAATCGTGTAAGTGCGCATGGCGTCAGGCCTTCAACAAGGGGCGCAGTGCGCGGACGTCGGCCAGCCTGTCGAGCGACCACACGGTGTCGCACAGCCGGCGCGCGCGGCGCTTGCCGGTGATCGGCGCCAGCAGGTCGTAGCACTTCGCATCGACCTCGGCCCGGCTCATCGGGTTCTCCGCCGTGCCGCGCACCGCCTTCGTGTGGTGGGTGAGTTTCGTGCCGTCCTTCAGGGTTATCGACACGATGCCCTGCCGGCTCGGCATTGCGCGCGTGAGCGCCTCGTCGCCGGTGAGCGTCACGCGCTTGCGAAGCGCCAGCACCTTCGAATCGCGCATGCGCGCGACGTCGTGCGTCGACACGAACGTGACCGTGCGGTCGAGCAGCATCACGGCAGCCAGGTGCTGCATGCAGATGTCGGGCATCTCGCGGTTGTCGACGGTGTTCGCACCCTGTTTCGCGACCCGGATATCGACCTGCGCGACATCCTCGGCACGCACACCCTTGCTGGTGATCAGTTCGAGCAACGAGTCGAGCGGGGCCTGGATCGGCGAGCCGACCGACCAGCGCTTGATGTTGGTGTTCATGATCTCGAACGTGCTGCCGAGCCGGTTCACGAGCATCTCGGGCTCCGGTTTGCGGCCGTAGGCGACGAAGAAGTTCCGCTCTCCCGAGAACACGTCCTCGACGCCGGTCATGCCGGAATCGACCATCAGCGCAGCATAGACGCCGTTGCGCGCCGGCATGCCACCGAAGTCGAACGCCTTCTCGACGTGGTCGGGGTCGCGCATCCAGCACGACACGCCCGAGGCCTGCTGTGCGGTGTACGAGAGCAGGTGGCGCATCTGCCGCGCGTTGAAACCGAGCAGCGCGCCGCCGGCGGCGGCCGCACCGAACATCGGCCCGAAGCTGTGCGTGGAATGCCCGTCTTCGCGGAACTCGTAGGCGTTCAGCGACATCGTCAGGCGCGATGACAGGTCGTAGCCGACCGCTATCGCGCGCAGCAGCGCGCGCCCGGACACGCGGTTACGCTCGCCGATCGCCAGCGCTGCCGGCACGATGCCGCAGCCCGGATGGGTCAGCGAGGGCGCGTGCGAATCATCGGTCTCGTCGGCATGGGCCAGCATGCCGTTGGCCAGCGCGGCGTTGATCGCCGAGGTGACGATCGGCGTGCCGATCACGCAGGCTTCCGGCTTGCCGCCGAGCCCCTCCACGAATGCGATCGCGCGCTCGCCGGGCAAAAGCCTCGATCCGGACACCATCGCCGCCAGCGTATCGAGCAGGTGGTGCTTGGTCTTCTCGACTACGGCCGGCGGCAGTGCCTTGCGCGGCGAGGCTGCCAGGTAGGCGGCCAGCTTGGTCATCATCGGCGAGATTGCCGGGCCCTTCTTTCCCTTTGCGCCAGCGCCACTCATGGCAACCATCCCCCGCCGTTGATGTGTATGGTCTGTCCGGTCAGATAGCGCGCGTCCGGTCCGCACAGCATGCGTACCATCGCCGCGATCTCTTCCGGTTCGCCGCGCCGCCCCAGTGGCGGCAGGCTCGTGCGGTGGGCTGGCCTGGCCGGCGCGCCTGGCAGGCCGCGCACCGTGTCGATCGTGCCGGGCACCACGTTGTTCACCGTCACGCCCATCGGCGCCAGGTCGAGCGCAAGCCCCTTGGTGAAGCCCGCGAGGCCGGCCTTGGCGGCGACCACGTGCGCCCGCCCGGCCGCTCCCTTGTGTCCGGTCTGGCCGCCGATCATCACGACCGCGCCATTGCCGTGCTTCGACAGGTGTGGAAGGCAGGCCTGAGTGACCAGGAAGGCGCCGTCGAGGATGATCGCGATCACACGCTGCCATTCCGCATGGGTGATCTCCGCGAATGGTGTCTCTGCGCGTACCGCTGCATTGTTGACCAGGATGTCGATTCGCCCGAAGCGCTTCACCGTCGCTTCGACCAGGCCTTCGACCGCCTCCGGATCGGTGACGTCGGCGACATGCACCTCCGCCGTGCCGCCGGCGGCCGCTATCATCGCGCGCGTCTCATCGGCCTCGGCCTTCGATGTATTGGCGTTGATCATCACCGATGCGCCGCCGCTGACCAGCGAGCGGCAGATCGCACGCCCGATGTTGCGCGCGCCACCGGTGACGAGTGCTACCTTGCCTTCGAGCTCGCGCCCGGGCGCCATGCCGATCGTGCTGGACACCTGTTCTCCCCCTGCGTTCCGGCGTTGCCGAAGTGCGGGAGATGCTAGCAGAACGCCAGCCGCGGGAACGGTGCTGCGCGGGCACCGGCACAAGAACAAACGCCCGGACCGAAGTCCGGGCGTGGAAGAGGTGGCGCGCCTGGCAGGATTTGAACCCACGACCCCTTGGTTCGTAGCCAAGTACTCTATCCAACTGAGCTACAGGCGCACAGCCCGGATTATATGCGAAAAATCGTCTTCCTGAACATCGAACGGCTTTTCCAGCGAGGCATGAGCCTGGAGGGGAGCATTCCGCCGGGCAGCCCGCTGCATGCCAAAGTTGCTGCTGCCGACGTGAAATGATCGATATGAGCCATTCGTTCAAAGGGATAAACTACACAACTTTAGCACCTCAGAAACACCGTCATGGAGCACCCGATACATTTTCCTTTCGCGGCGCGACGTTACAGTATCGCACCGCGCTCGCCACATCTGATCCACGCAGCCCTTCTGGCTGCAGCCCTCGCGCTCTGTTCGATGCAAGCGGTGGCCGGTGAGCAGGCCGACCGGGCGATCGCTGCCGTGCGCAAGCTTGTCGCCTCAGGTGAGGTCAAGCCAGGGACCGTGCTGCGCCTGCGTGCCAAGCAGGGTAACCTCGTCTCGTTGCTGGGCCGCGACACTGAACTGCAACGCGAGTGGGAGCGTCTGACCGGCATCCCGATCGACGCCAGCGTCATGCCTCAGGTCGACTCGATGACCTTCATCCGGGACCGGCGTGACGCCGACCTGACCATCGCACGCACGCACGAGTTTGCCGATCTCGACGCTGCCGGGCTGATCGCCGACCTGCGCCCGCTGCTGCAGCGCTTCGGCTTCCAGCTGCAGGCCGATGAGCCGGAAGGCTACCTGCTGCTCGATGCGCAGTCGCGCCGCGGCGACAAGTTGCTGGCGATCCCTGCCGACCTCGACGTGGCACTGCTCTTCCTGCGCCGCGATCTGCTCGAGAACGAAGACAACCGGACCCGGTTCCGTGCCCGCTACGGCCGCGAGCTGGCACCGCCTGCGACCTGGGCGCATTATCAGCAGCTCACCGAGTTCTTCCACCGGCCGCAGGATGGCTTCTACGGCGCCGGGGAGCCGCGCGAGAGACACACCGCGTGGATGTACTGGCTGCCCCGTTACCTCTCTGCCAGCGCAGGCGGGACCGCCTTCTTCGACGCGCGCATGCGCCCGCAACTGCTCACGGCGGCAGGCATCGCCGCCACCGAGAGCTTTCTCGCCACGGTGCCCTTCTCGCCGCCGCAGGTGCTGGAGGACGGCAAGGATTTCAACTATACGCTGCCGCTGTTCGTTCGGGGCAACACGTTCTCGACGATCCTCACCGTTGCGACCGCGAAGATTGCCAACCGCGAAGGTTCCGCGATCCGCGGCCGCTTCATTGCCGCACCGATGCCCGGATACGTGCATGATGGAAAGCTGTTGCGCCGCACTGCCTTCATCTACGGAAACAACCTCGTCATTCCCAGAAGCGGCATCCAGCCGGAGCTCGCCTTTCTCTACGCGATGTGGCTTACCGATCCCGACAACTCGCTGCGTTCGGTCACGGCCAACGGTCTCGCGGACCCCTACCGGCACCACCACCTGCGCGACGAGCAGGTGCGGGCGCTCTACACGCCGCAGGCGCTGGACCTCATGCGCCAGGAGCTGCGCATCGTGCGCCCGGGAGGCACCGGGCTGCCCGGCGATGCCGAGTACATGGCGGCGCTGAGCAACCAGCTCTGGCAGGCGGCGGCCGGGCGCATCACCTCGCGCGAGGCGATGGCGCGAACCTCGCGCGAGTGGGATGCCATTACCGACCGGCTCGGACGCGCGGCGCAGATTGCACACTGGCGCGCACTGCAGCAGGCGGCGCCCGGCACCGCAGCGACGAGCGGACCGTGATCCTCCCGTCGCCACAGAAGTGATTGTCCGGCACCGCAACTCCCTGCGCATCAAGCTGACGCTGGCATTCGTCGGCGTCGGTATCCTCGTGCTCGCGCTCGTGTTTCTCGGTGACCGGACGCTCCGGGAAGCGGCCGTGCAGCTCGAGAAGGCTCGTCAGCAACAGCTCCTGCCCCTGGTGCAGCTCAACGGACTGCAGGCCCAGGCGGCCCGCATACGCGTACTCGAGATCGAGCTGGCACGGATCGAGGACATGTTCGCGATGTCCGATCAGGTAAGCTTTCTGCGTTCGGAAGCGTCGGCCTTCGATGTCAGCCTGCGGCGCTGGACGGAGTCGGCGGCAGCGCTGCCGACAAACGACCTCGCGCGCCTGATCGACCAATGGGCGCGGTACCAGGACGATCTCGAAAGGATCATCGACCTGGCGATGGCGATGGACAGCCGCGCCGTCGCTGCAATCTCCACGTTCGAGTCCGGGCCCCGGCATCAGGCCATCACGCGCGCGCTGCTGGCGGCCAGCGGTCACACCGAACGCGAAGCGGAGCAGCAGCTGGTTGCTGCTGCGCAGGCCCGCGAACGACAGCGTGCGTGGTTCGTCCTGGTTTCGCTGAGCGGGCTGCTGGCGGTGGGTCTGGGCCTGGGCGCGCTGACGCGCCAGCTCCTGCGCCGCGTTGCCGGGCTGCGCGCCGCTGCGATACGAGTCGCCGAGGGGACGGCCCAGGTGCCCGTGCCGGTGGCGGGACGGGACGAACTGGCCGATCTGGGCGATGCCTTCAACACGCTGCAGGACCGGGTCGCCGAGCGCGAGGCCTTGCTGCGTACGGCGCGTAAAGAGCTCGAGTGCCGTGTCGAACAGCGCACGAACGAACTCGCCAGCGCCAACGCCGCGCTGCTGCACGAAGTCGGCGTGCGCCGGGACGCCGAGGCGCAATTGCAGCGCCAGGCGCAGTACGACAGCCTGACCGATCTTCCCAACCGCATGCTCGCCCTGGAGCGCCTGTCGCAGGCGCTGCTTCACGCCGAGCGCGATGGTACGCTGGCCATGGTTGTATTCCTGGACCTCGACGACTTCAAGAAGGTCAACGACACCCTCGGCCACGCCGGCGGCGACGAACTCCTCATGCAGGCGGCACGGCGCCTGCGCGAATCCGTGCGCGCGAGTGACACCGTGGCGCGGCTCGGCGGCGACGAATTCATCGTCGTACTCGGCGACATCGCGAACGTCGACAGCACCCACGCCGTTCTGGACAAGCTGAGACACGCCTTTCAGCCGGCCTTCAGGGTCGTGGACTCGTCCGTCCACATCACGCCCAGCCTGGGCATGGCCGTTTATCCCGACGATGGTCGCGACCCCTCGACGCTGCTGCGCAACGCCGACCTTGCCATGTACGAAGCCAAGGCGGCCGGACGCAACACCTTCCGGTTCTTCCACGCCGCGATGCACGAACGCGCGGCGCGCAATCTCGGGATCGAAGCTCGTCTGCGCGGAGCGGTCGAGCGCGGCGAGATGTGGCTGTCGTTCCAGCCGCTCGTCACTGCGGCCGACGGGCGCCTGGTCGGAGCCGAGACCCTGCTGCGCTGGACCGGCGGCGACGGTATCGCGGTATCTCCCGAGGAGTTCATCCCGATCGCCGAACGCACCGGTCTCATCGTCCCGCTCGGTCGGTGGGTGCTGGAGCAGGCCTGCGCGCAGATGGCCCGGTGGCTTGCCTCCGGTGCGCGGCTCGATCACATCAGCGTGAACGTATCGCCGCGCGAGTTCCGCGACTCCGGGTTGACCGATGGCATTCTCGCGGCCCTGCGGAGCAACGACCTCGAAGGACGGCAACTGCAGATCGAGGTCACCGAGGGGCTGATGATCGACAATCCACGGAAGGTGCGCGAGACCCTGCTGCGCCTGAGCGAGGCCGGCGTACGCCTGGCCATGGACGATTTCGGCACCGGTTATTCTTCCCTGTCCTGCCTTCATCGCTTCCCCTTCGACGTGCTGAAGATCGACCGCGAGTTCGTGCGCGAGATGGACGACGATGACGGTGCCCGCGCGCTCGTGGCAGCAGCGGTTCGGCTCGGGCAGGAACTGGGCCTGAGCGTGGTTGCGGAAGGGGTCGAGAGCGCGGCGCAGCAATCCATCCTGAAACAGCTGGGCTGCCCGCTGCTTCAGGGTTATCACGTCGGCCATCCGCTGCCGGCGCAAGAGTTCGAAGCGTGCTGGCTGCGCCAGCCGTCGAAATCGGGCGCCGATCGGGAGCCACTCGGGGACGCTGCGTGAACCTTCGCCCGCTACCGCCAGGAGCTCACGAAAGAAAGTCCCGCCTGGTGCGGAACCCCCGGTGCATTGCAAGCCTGCTGAGCGGGTTGGAAGGTCTTGTTCTGGCGGCCCAAAAGGGACTGTATAGACAACTCGCTCAGTTTCCAGACCCCGTGTTCCTGGCAGGCTTGGCAATTCGAACTTGATTGCTCCAATGATGCAAACTGGTCAATCGCAGGCAACCGATACCTTCCGTACGAAGTCGTGCATGCGCAAAACCACCTTCCTCATTTTTCTGGGCGCCCTGGCTCAATGGGCCCCAAGTGCAGCCCTCAGTCAGGAGACAATCCAACTCGCCCGCAAGGATCGGGTAGTCGTGTCAATGACAGCCTACGCTCCACGGGACAGAATCTGCCGTGGTGTTGCAATCATTTCACCGGGAGCGGGCGGGTCCGAGCAGGGCTATCGATATCTTGGTGAAGCCATGTCATCCCTCGGCTACTTTGCGGTTGTCATCGGTCACCCCGAGAGTGGTCGAAGAGCCCTGCGCGAGCACGTTCGGGGCAACGGTCTTCGCGAAGGCTTGGCCGAACTGATCACAGATCCGGAGGCCTACCGCGGACGATTCATGGACATCGCAGTGTCGCGCCAGTGGACCAAAGGCCGATGCGAAGCGAGCGAGTCCCTCCTCATCGGGCACTCGATGGGTGCGGCGACTGTGATGATGGAGGCGGGTGCGCGCAACAAGCTCGGCATCCAGGGAGCCGATGCGTTCAGCGCCTATATCGCACTGTCGCCGCAAGGCGCGGGACTGATCTTTCCCGACAACGCGTGGTCGGGGATTACCAAACCTGTCTTGCTCCTCACGGGAACCCACGACAATGAACTGGGGGGCGCTTCCTGGGAAACGCGCACCGAGCCCTCCAAGAACATGCCCAAGGGATGCAAGTGGCTGGGAGTCATCGAAGGGGCCAGTCATCTGAATTTCGCTGGCAATGGGATGTCGCGCAAGACCGAAACGCTGACCTCCCAGGTCATCGGCGCCTTCCTCGACGGGCTCCATCGGGGTGACTGTCGTTCCGCCACGCGATTGCAGGGTGTGGATCTCGCCACGAATTGAGCGTCGCCTCCCGCCGTATCGCAGCCAAAAAGTCAGGAGGTTCAGAGACGAG